>NZ_CP034864.1:0-271230 GCF_005080885.1 Buchnera aphidicola (Macrosiphoniella sanborni)
TTTTACTTTTACTAATAATAATAAATAATATTATTATTATTTTTTTTTATTTTTTTTAAAACATAAACATAAAAGAATAAAAGATATAAAAAGAATCTAAAAGAAAAAAATATCTTTCTTTTAAAACTTTATATTTAATATTAACATGTGTTATCTTGAATTAAATATTATTATATTTAGTATCAATGTTTTTAAAGGTTTTTGTATATGGTGTATTTAAGAAATTTTGATGTTATTGTTATTGGTGCAGGACATGCTGGGACTGAAGCAGCTATGGCTTCGTCTAGAATGGGATGTCAAACATTACTATTAACTCAAAAAATTACAGATTTAGGAGTTCTTTCGTGTAATCCTGCTATTGGAGGTATCGGGAAAAGTCATTTAGTAAAAGAAATAGATGCATTAGGTGGTATCATGGCAACAGTGATTGATTATTCAGGAATTCAATTTAGAATTTTAAATTCTAAAAAAGGTCCTGCTGTAAGATCTACTAGGGCTCAAGCAGATAGATTGCTTTATCATCAGACTCTAAAAACTATTTTAGAAAAACAAGATAATTTATTAATTTTAGAAGCGGAAGTAAAAGATTTAATTATTAAAAATTATACAGTTCTTGGTGTTTTATTAGAAAATGGGATGAATATTTATTCAAGATCAGTTATATTAGCAGCAGGTACTTTTTTAGGTGGAAAAATACATATAGGATTAAATAGTTATTCAGCTGGGAGAATAGGTGGTAAAGCTTCTGTTGATTTATCTTTGCGTTTAAGAGAATTGTCTTTGAGAGTTAATAGATTGAAAACAGGAACACCACCTCGTATTGATATTAATACTATTAATTTTCATGGTTTATTTATTCAAAATAGTGATGTTCCTATTCCTGTTTTTTCATTTATAGGAGATGTTTCGAATCATCCTAAACAAATCCCATGTTATTTAACGCATACTAATGAAAAGACGCATGAAATAATACGTCAAAATTTGTGTTATAGTCCAATTTATAAGGGTATAATCAAAGGTATAGGACCAAGATATTGTCCTTCTATTGAAGATAAAATTATACGTTTTCCTGAAAAAAAATCTCATCAAATATTTTTAGAACCTGAAGGGTTATCGAGTATTAAAATATATCCTAACGGTATTTCAACAAGTCTTCCGTTAGAAGTGCAAGAAAAAATATTACGTTCAATAAAAGGTTTGGAAAAATCTAAAATTATTGCTCCTGGATATGCTGTTGAATATGATTTTTTTGATCCTAAAGATTTAAAATTGACTTTAGAAAGTAAATTAATTAAAAGATTATTTTTTGCAGGTCAAATTAATGGAACTACAGGTTATGAAGAAGCAGCAGCACAAGGATTGTTAGCAGGATTAAATGCAGGTTTACATGCAAAAAATCTTGAAAATTGGTTTCCTAAACGTCATGAAGCATATTTAGGTGTTTTAATAGATGATCTGACTACACAGGGAACAAAAGAACCATATCGAATGTTTACTTCACGTGCAGAATATCGCTTGATATTGAGAGAAGATAATGCAGATTTACGTTTAACTGAAATTGGTCGTAAATTTGGTTTAGTAAATGATTTAAGATGGATACGTTATCATGAAAAGTTATCAAATATTCAACAAGAAATGAATCGTTTAAAGAAAATTAAAATCCATCCTATGTCATCTAATGCAAATACTTTAAATAAAGTATATAATATTAATATAATTCAAAAGAAAAGCATAATTGATTTGCTAAAACGACCAGATATTCAGTATAAAAAATTACAGTTTTTGGGTATTTTAAAAAATGGAATTGTTGATTTACAAGCAATTGAACAAATAGAAAATGAAATTAAATATCATGGTTATATTAAAAGACAATTAGAAGAAATTAATAGACAAAAAAAAAATGAAAATACTTTTTTATCACCTAATTGTGATTATTATAAAATAAAAGGTTTATCTTCTGAAGTAGCTCAAAAATTAAATGATTATAAACCTATTTCTATTGGTCAAGCATCACGTATTTCTGGTATTACACCAGCTGCTATTTCAATTTTATTAATACATTTAAAAAAACAGTCGTATTTACAATAATTATCAAATGTTATGTTCAATTTAATTGTATGAAATAATTATTATATCTATCAAAATAGTTTTGAATATTTACTCAATGTTAAATATTTACTGAATTTTTTTTGTTGTATAATCATTTAAAAATTATATTATATGTTTAAAAAGATATATATTTAAAAAGAGAAGAATATGATCTTAGAAAAATTTAAAAAGAGAAGAATATGATCTTAGAAAAAATATCTGATCCTCAAAAATATATTATTCATCATTTAAATCATTTGCAAATAGACTTACGTCATTTTAATATTGTTGAACCAGGAAAAGTCTCTTCTTATTTTTGGATTATAAATATTGATTCAATAATTTTTTCTTTGATACTTGGTTGTTTTTTTTTAAGTTTTTTTTATATTGTTGCAAAAAAAATTAATACTGGTGTACCTAATAAGTTACAAGCTGCAATTGAGCTAGTTTGTGAATTTATAGACTTAAATGTAAAAAATATGTATATAGGTACAAATTTTTTAATTGCACCTCTATCATTAACAGTTTTTGTTTGGGTTTTTTTAATGAATCTCATGGATTTGGTTCCAATTGATTTTATTCCATTTATTTTTGAAAAAATTTTTAAATTGCCAGCTATGCGTGTTGTACCTTCTGCAGATATTAATATTACTTTATCTATGTCACTGGGTGTGTTTATTTTAATTATTTTTTACACTATAAAAATGAAAGGATATATAGGTTTTTTAAAAGAACTTACTTTACAACCTTTTAACCATCCTGTATTTTTTGTATTTAATTTAGTATTAGAAGTGGTTTCATTGATTTCTAAACCAATATCTTTAGGATTACGATTATTTGGTAATATGTATGCAGGTGAGATGATTTTTATTTTAATTTCAGGTTTTCTTCCATGGTGGTCACAGTTTTTTTTAAATGTACCATGGGCTATTTTTCATATTTTAATAATTTCACTACAAGCTTTTATTTTTATGGTATTAACAATTGTTTATTTATCAATGGCTTCTCAATCTCATAAAGATTAAAATTGATTATGATTATGATTTTGTTAAAAATTGGAGTTGATGATGGGAAATTTAAATGTTGACATACTTTATATAGCAGTAGCTATAATGGTAGGATTGGCATCAATTGGAGCAGCAATTGGTATTGGAATTTTAGGTGGTAAGTTTTTAGAAGGAGCTGCTAGACAACCCGATTTAGTTCCGTTATTAAGAACACAGTTTTTCGTTGTTATGGGCTTAGTTGATGCGATTCCAATGATTGCTGTTGGTTTAGGTTTATATATGCTTTTTGCTATATCGTAATTTTATTATTTTTTATAGAAATTAATGTATAATTATTTTTTTTTTTTTTGTATTTTTAGAATACTATTTTTTTTAGAATACTAACTATAAGATCTTTACGTTTTTTTAGATAACGTAAAGATTAATTTTTACTTATTATTATTATTTTAAATTTATATTTTTTAAGGTGTATTACTGTGAATCTTAATGCGACAATTATTGGACAAGCAATTTCATTTTTTATTTTTGTTTGGTTTTGTATGAAATATGTTTGGCCGCCTATTATTTTAGCAATTGAGACTAGACAAAAAGAAGTTAAAGAATCTTTAATAAATGCTCAAAAAGCTAAAGATGAATTATATGTTGTTCAAAAAAAAATAGAACAAAATATTTTAGAATCTAAAAAGAAAGCATCGAATATTTTAAATGAAGCTAATAAGCAAAAAGTATTAATTTTAGATGAAGCACGTAAAAATGCTTTATTAGAGAGTAAAAAAGTTATTCTTAATACGCAATCAGAAATAGATGTATGTATTATGGAAGTACGCAAAAATTTACATAAAGAGATAATAGATTTGTCAATTTTAATTGCAGAAAAAATTATTAAAAAAAATATTTCTAAAAACGATAATCAAGATTTTTTAGCTGAATTAGTTACTTCTTTAACTAAGGTAAAAAATTAATGTCAGTGTTTGATACTATTGCAAGACCTTATGCTCAAGCTATTTTTGAAATAGCTATGGAACAGAATAATATTGAAGAATGGAAGAAGATTTTAATTTTTATTAATAAAATTGCTTCTTGTAAAAAAATTAAAAATTTTTTATCAGGTGCTCTTGCTCCAAAGTATTTATCATTAATATTTATTACAATTAGTGAAGATATTGTTCATGAAAATGCAAAAAATTTTATTAAGTTATTAGCTGAAAATCAACGTTTTCAAATATTAAATAATATATTAGAAAAATTTTCAAGGTTAGAAACACAATATAAAAATATTTTAATAATTGAAGTGAGTACAGCATGTTCCTTACAAGAACAAGATGTTATAAAAATTAAAAAAATATTAGAACAGTACTTTTCAAAAAAGGTTAAGCTAGTGTGTAGAGTTGATCCTCGTATACTTGGTGGTATAATTATTAAAAAAGATGATATTATTTTTGATTTTTCTATTGTAAATCATCTTAAGCAATTATCTTCAGATTTATATTCGTAAGAGAATGATATATGAGATTAAATTCTATAGAAATTAGTAAATTGATTAAAGAAAGAATAGCGCAATTTGAAGTTTTTAATCAATCATATAATGAAGGTACTATTATTTCTGTAAGTGATGGTATTATAAGAATCAATGGTCTTTCTAATGTAATGTTAGGGGAAATGATTTTATTACCTAATAATGAATATGCAATTGCTTTAAATATAGAACGAGATACTGTTGGAGCAGTAGTGATGGGTTCTTATATTCATATTACGGAAGGAATGCAAGTTCAGTGTACAGGTAAAATTTTAGAAATTCCAGTTGGAACGAATTTCTTAGGGCGAGTTGTAAACGCATTAGGTGCTCCTATTGATGGAAAAAGTTCCGTTAAAAATGATGGTTATTTTCCAGTAGAAAGAGATGCACCTGGAGTAATTGATCGACAATCTATTGATCAACCAATACAGACAGGTTATAAAGTAATTGATTCTATGATTCCTATTGGACGAGGACAACGTGAATTAATTATTGGAGATAGACAAACAGGGAAAACATCACTTGCAATAGACACAATTATTAATCAGAAAAAATCTGGTATTAAATGTATTTATGTTGCTATTGGACAAAAACTATCCACAACTATAGATGTTGTTAAAAAATTAGAAGAAAATAATGCTTTATTTAATACTATTGTAGTCGTTGCTTCAGCATCAGAAGCTGCATCTTTGCAATATTTATCACCATATTCTGGTTGTGCAATGGCAGAATATTTTAGAGATCAAGGACAAGATGTTTTAATTGTTTATGATGATCTCTCAAAACACGCCATTGCATATCGTCAAATTTCTTTGTTATTACGCAGACCACCTGGTAGAGAAGCATTTCCTGGAGATATATTCTATTTGCATTCTCGTTTATTAGAAAGAGCATCTCGTGTCTCTTTAAAATATATAGAAAATCTTAATAAAAATAAAGTTTTAAAAAATACTACAGGTTCGATTACAGCTTTACCAATTATTGAAACACAATCTGGAGATGTTTCTGCATTTGTTCCTACAAATGTTATTTCTATTACAGATGGTCAGATCTTTTTAGAAGCTAGTTTATTTAATTCTGGTATTCGTCCTGCTGTAAATCCTGGTATATCTGTATCCCGAGTAGGTAGTGCTGCACAAAGTATAATAGTTAAAAAATTATCTTCTGGTATTCGTACAGCATTAGCTCAATATCATGAATTAGCAGCATTTTCTCAATTTGCTTCTGATTTAGACGAAACAACAAGAAAACAATTACATCATGGAGAGAAGATTACTGAATTATTAAAGCAAAAACAATATTCACCTTTATCTATTTCTGAACAAAGTTTGATACTTTTTATGATTGAAAATCATTTTTTAGATGATGTTCCATTAGCTGAAATAATAAGATTTGAAAAAGAAATTTTAGTTTATGCCAATCATTATTTTTTTAAATTTATGGAAAAAATAAATATAGAGGGTACTTTTGATCTTTCTATAGCAGAGCAGTTTAGAAAAATAATTACTGATTTTAAAAAAAATCAATTTTAAAAATAAGTAACGAAGAGAAAATAGTGGCCAGCAAAAAAGATATACACAATCAGATTACTAGTGTTATTAATACTAAAAAAATTACAAAAGCTATGGAAATGGTTGCAGTTTCAAAAATGAGAAAAACTGAAGAAAGAATGAAATTTGGTCGACCATATTCTGATACTATAAAAAAAGTGATTAATCATGTCTTAGAAGGAAATTTAGAATACAAACATATTTATTTAAAAGAGCGAGCAGTGAAACGTATTGGTGTAATTATTATATCCTCTGATAGAGGATTATGTGGTAGTTTAAATACCAATCTTTTTAAACAAGTACTATTTACGATTCAGAAATTTGCTAAAATTAATGTTCCATGTAGTTTAATATTATTTGGTTTAAAAAGTTTATCAGTATTTAAATTATTCGGAAGCAATATTTTGGCAAAAATCACTAATTTAGGAGAAAATCCTGATTTAAATGAAGTGTTTAATTCTGTCAAGATAATCTTGACAGAATATCAATCGGAACGAATTGATAAAATTTTTATTGCGTATAATCAATTTCATAATAAACTGCTTCAATATCCAAAAGTTGTTCAATTACTTCCTGTTTCTAATATAAAAAAAAGCAAAAATATAAGTTATAAAAAAAATTGGGACTATTTATATGAACCAGAATCTAAAATTATTTTAGATACTTTATTTAATCGATATATCGAATCTCAAGTATATCAAAGTATTTTAGAAAATATCGCGAGTGAACAAGCTGCACGTATGATTGCAATGAAAAAAGCTTCAGATAATAGTACTAATCGTATTAAAGAATTACAGTTAATTTATAATAAAGTACGTCAAGCTAATATTACTCAAGAATTAACTGAAATTATTTCGGGTGCGTCTGCAATTGCAATTGATTAAATATTTGTTAGAGGTATAAACAGAATGGCTACTGGAAAAATTATCCAAATTATTGGAGCTGTAGTCGATGTAGAATTTAATCAAGATTCAGTTCCAAAAATATATCATGCTTTAGAAGTTCTAAATGAGGGATATAAGCTTATATTAGAAGTACAGCAACAGTTAGGTGCGGGAATAGTTCGCACTATTGCTATGGGTTCATCTGATGGCTTAAAACGAGGTTTAATTGCAAGGAATCTTGGTCATTATATAAAAGTACCAGTAGGAGAAGTGACATTAGGACGTATTATAAATGTTTTAGGTGAAACAATAGATAATAAAGGTGATTTAAAAAATCACAATACATCAGAAATTGAATATTGGGAAATTCATCGATCTCCTCCAAGTTATAAAGATCAAGCTAGTTCTAGAGAAATATTAGAAACAGGTATAAAAGTTATTGATTTGATTTGTCCTTTTTCTAAAGGTGGAAAAGTTGGTTTATTCGGAGGGGCGGGTGTAGGAAAAACAGTTAATATGATGGAATTAATTCGTAATATAGCTTTAGAACATTCTGGTTATTCAGTATTTACTGGAGTAGGAGAACGAACTCGAGAAGGTAATGATTTTTATCACGAAATGAAAATGTCGAAAGTATTAGATAAAGTTTCGTTAGTATATGGTCAAATGAATGAACCACCAGGAAATAGATTGCGAGTTGCTTTTACGGGTTTAACTATTGCAGAAAAATTCCGTGATGAAGGAAAAAATGTATTATTATTTATTGATAATATATATCGTTACACATTAGCAGGAACTGAAGTGTCTTCTTTACTTGGGCGTATACCATCAGCAGTAGGTTATCAACCAACTTTAGCAGAAGAGATGGGTACATTACAAGAAAGAATTACATCAACTAAAAAAGGTTCTATAACTTCTATTCAAGCAGTATATGTTCCTGCTGATGATTTAACTGATCCTTCACCTGCAACAACATTTGCACATTTAGATTCGACTGTTACATTAAGTCGTCAAATAGCATCACTGGGTATTTATCCCGCTATTGATCCTTTAAATTCAAGCAGTCGTCAATTAGATCCTTATATTGTAGGTGAAGAACATTATCGAACAGCTTTAAGTGTTCAATCAATATTACAAAGATATGAAGAATTAAAAGACATTATTGCAATTTTGGGTATGGATGAGTTATCTGAACAAGATAAATTATTAGTATCTAGAGCACGAAAAATACAAAGATTTTTTTCTCAACCATTTTTTGTAGCAGAAGTTTTTACTGGTATTCCAGGTAAATATGTTAGATTAAAAGATAATATTCGTGCTTTTAAAGGTATAATAGAAGGAGAGTTTGATACTTTACCTGAACAAGCATTTTACATGGTTGGTTCTATTGATGATGTTATAGAAAAAGCAAAAAAAATATAATTTTTAAAATAACTAGGATATATATATGAGTTTTTATTTAGATGTTGTTAGTTTGAAAAAACGTATATTTTCTGGTTTTGTAAAAAAGATACGAGTGACTGGTAGTGAAGGAGAACTAGGTATTTATCCAGGACATACACAATTATTAAGTATTATTAAACCTGGAATGATATATATTTTTCATCAAGAAGAAAAAAAAGAAGAATGTATTTATCTTTCAGGTGGAATACTAGAAATACAACCTTCTGTTGTATCTATTTTAGCTAATGTAGCTATTCGTGCTATTGATTTAGATCGCAATCGTATTTTAAAGACCAAAAAAAATGCTGAAGAAAATATAAAAAATGAAAGTATTAAAACGAAAAAGGATGAAATTTTATTAAAAATTTCTCAAGAAATTGCAAAATTACGTGTACTTGAAATGATGGATAAATGCAGATGAAAATTAATTTTCGCGGCTGGTAATTTCCTGCCGCAAGTATTAGAAAAAATTAAACATCAATATTTTCTGCTTTCAAAGCATTTTCTTGTATAAATTTTCGTCTTGGTTCTACTGCATCTCCCATTAATGTATTAAATAAATTGTTAGCTGAACTGGCATCTTCAATTGTTACTTGTAACATATTTCTAGTTTCAGGATTCATTGTTGTATTCCATAATTGTTCTGGGTTCATTTCTCCTAAACCTTTATATCTTTGTATAAATAAACCATGTTTGTATTGTTCAATTAACCATTCTAATGTGTTTTTTATATTATCTATTCTATATGTTAGTCCTGATTTTTCGATTACAATATTATCAGGAAAATATTTTTTAAAGTTTTTACCTAAATTGCTAATTAATAAATACTCTTTACTTTTAAAAAATGATTCTTTGAATTCATATGTTTTATAGTATGCATATCGAGACATTTTTATATTAGGTTCATAGATATTATTATCAAGATTGTTTTTTATTTCAGCAGAATATATACAATTATTTTGATTTTTTTCATTGAGTTTTTGTGCTAATTTTTCAATCCAATTTTTTACTATTTTTCTGTTGTTTAAGTTATTTAAACAGTCATGATAAATTAATTCGTTTAAAATAATATTAGGAAAATAATATTTACTATTTTCCATAATTTTTTGAATATGATTATAATCATAAATAATTTTTTTAAATTTTTTAAGATCAATATTAACATTAGGATATGAAATGTTTTTTAAAGTTAGATCTTTTAATGAATTTTTTATTTGATATTGATTCATTTCTTCATCGTTTTTAATATATTTTTCTTTAGTTCCTTTTTTCAGTTTATATAATGGCGGTTGTGCAATATAAATATATCCTTTTTCAATGAGTTGAGGTAATTGACGATAGAAAAAAGTCAAAAGAAGAGTTCGAATATGTGCTCCATCAATATCAGCATCAGTCATTATAATAATATAATGATATCTTAGTTTATCTATATTAAATTCATTTTTTCCGATTCCACATCCCAAAGCAGTAATAAGAGAAGCAACTTCTTGAGAAAGAATCATTTTATCAAATTTTGATTTTTCAACATTTAATATTTTTCCTTTTAAAGGTAAAATAGCTTGATTTTTTCGATTTCTACCTTGTTTGGCTGATCCACCTGCTGAATCACCTTCTACTAAATAAATTTCTGAAAATTTTGGATCATTTTCTTGACAATCAGATAATTTACCAGGTAAAGTTCCTAAATCTAATATATTTTTTCTTTTATTAATTTCTCTAGCACGTTTTGCTGCTTCTCTTACTTTTGCGGCATTAATAATTTTTTGAATGATAACTTTTGCATCAGTAGGATTTTCTAAAAGATATTCAATTAGGTTTTCGTTAATTAATGATTCGATTACTGATCTTGCTTCAGAAGAAACTAGTTTGTCTTTAGTTTGAGATGAAAATTTTGGGTCAGGAATTTTTATTGATATAATAGCTGTTAATCCTTCACGTGTATCTTCTCCTATAATAGTAACTTTATTTTTTTTGTTATATCCTTCTCGTTCGATATGCAAATTTAATGTACGTGTCATGCCTGCACGAAAACCTGCTAAATGTGTTCCTCCGTCTTTTTGTGGGATATTGTTAGTAAAACATAGTATGTTTTCTTGATGTGAATCACTCCATTGCATAGCTACTTCTAGTTCTATTTTTTCTTTTTTAGATTTAAAATAAAATATTTTTGGATGAATTGGTATTTTTTTTATATTTAGAAATTTAATAAAAGCTTTAATTCCACCTTTATAATGATAGCAATTTTTAATATTAGATCTATGGTCTTCTAAATAAATCGTAATATTTGAATTAAGAAATGATAATTCACGTAAACGTTTAGATAAAATATCATATTGAAATTTTACATTATTAGTGAAAGTTTTATAACTCGGCCAAAATCTTATGTATGTACCTGATAAATTAGTTGAACTAACAATAGAGAGGGAATTTTGTGGTTTGCCATTGTAATATATTTGTTGATATTTTTTTTTATTTTTATAAATTATTAATTCCAACTTTTCTGATAAAGCATTGACTACTGATATTCCAACACCGTGTAATCCTCCTGATATTTTATATGAAGAATTATCAAATTTTCCCCCAGAATGTAATACTGTCATAATAACTTCGGCAGCTGAAATGTTTTCTTCGGGATGAATATCAGTTGGAATACCTCGACCATCATCTTGAACAGATACAGAATTGTCTGCATGAATGACAACCTGAATTTCTTTACAGTAACCTGATAATGCTTCATCTATAGCATTATCAACTATTTCAAAAACCATGTGATGCAATCCACTACCATCATCTGTATCACCAATATACATGCCTGGTCTTTTACGAACAGCGTCTAATCCTCTTAAAATTTTTATATGAGAAGAGTTATATGTATAATTCATAATTTTCCTGTGTTTTTATAAAAAAGAAGAAATATTGAAATTATTTTTAATATTATATTAATAAAAATTTTAAAAAAATATTTAGCGTTTTAATAACATTACAACATATTTAGTTGAAGTATCATTTTCCGCTTCAATTTGTATAGAATTATTAGAATGATTTAAGAATAAGAGAATATTTTCACTATTAATAGAATTTAATATATCTAATATATAATAAACATTAATTGATATTTCTATTTCAGGGCCTATATAATTTATATTAAACATATCTTCTGCTGTTTCTTCTTCTTGATTATCAGATAATACTTTAAATTGACCGTTTCTAATATGAATTTCTACTCCACAAAATTTTTCATGTGATAGAATAGCAACACGTAATAATGATTGTTTTAATAATTTACAATTAAAAATAATACTATTATTTTTTTTTTGGAATAACACACTTTCATAATTAGGAAATGTTCCTTCAATCAGTTGAGCAGTAAAAATAAATTGTTCTATATATATTCTAATATGATTTTGACCAATTAAAATTTTTATTTCTTTTTGAGGAGTATTTAATAATTTATATAATTCAGCAATTCCCTTTCTTGCAATTATAATTGAAAAAGAATTTATTTTTTTTTCTTTTAAAATAGTTTTTGAAATTCCCAAACGATATCCATCTGTAGCGACCATATTAAGTGCACAGTCTATTTTTTCTAATAACATACCATTTAAATAATATCTTACATCTTGCTTGCCCATAGAAAAATGAGTTTTTTCTATCATATTTTTTAAAATGTTTGAATTTATAAAAAATTCTGAAATATAATGAAAATTATTATGATTGGGAAAATGTTCAGATGATAGTGTTGTTAATATGTAGTTACTCTTACCAGAAATTATATGCATTTTGTTTCCCTTTAATTGCATCTTAATATCTGAAAGATTTAATGAATTACGACAAATATCTAAAAGTTTACGTCCAGAAATAGTAGTACTACCTGGAATATGGTCCGTCGATAATTCAATATTTGAAATTAATTCAATTTCTAAATTTGTTGCTGTTAATGACAAAATTTTATTTTTTATAGAAATTAATATATTTTCTAATATAGGGAAAGAAGTATTTTTTGTGACAAATCTGTTTATTTTTTGTAAATTTTGAATTAAAATATTGTTTTTTATATTAAATTTCATATGATCACATTGAGAGAGTTTTAATTAAATTTAAAAAATCTTTTTTAATTTCATTATTTTCTTCTTGCAATTGTTTAATTTTACGACATGCATGTAATACTGTAGTATGATCTCTGCCACTAAAAGCGTCTCCAATTTCAGGTAAACTATGTTTTGTGAATTTTTTAGCCATTGCCATAGCCATTTGTCTTGGACGTACAATTGATCGTGAACGTTTTCTAGATAACAAATCACTTACTTTAATTTTATAATATTCTGCAACTTTTTTTTGAATATTATCAATAGTAACAAGTTTTTTTTGGAGAGCAAGTATATCTTGTAGTGCCTCTCTGACAAAATCTACAGTAATAGTTTGATGAGTAAAACGAGAATTAATAATTACTCGATTTAGAGCACCTTCTAATTCACGTACATTAGAACTTAAATTTTGAGCAATAAAAAAAGCAACTTCATGAGATAAAATGATATTTTTTTCATCAGCTTTTTTGATGAGAATAGCTATTCTAGTATCTAATTCTGGTGGATCTATTGCAACAGTAAGACCCCAACTAAACCTTGATTTAAGACGATCTTCAACACCATTAATTTCTTTAGGATAACGATCAGAGGTTAAAATAATTTGTTGATTACCTTCTAGTAAAGCATTAAATGTATGAAAAAATTCTTCTTGTGAATGTTCTTTATGTGCAAAAAACTGAATATCATCAATTAGTAAGACGTCAACAGAACGATAGTATAATTTAAATTTTTCAATAGAATTATTTTTTAATGCTTTAACCATATCTTGCACAAAACGTTCAGAATTCATATAAATGATTTTAATATTATATTTATATGTTAAGATTTCATTTCCTATAGCATGAAGCAAGTGAGTTTTACCTAATCCTGTTGCACCATATAAAAATAATGGATTATAAGAATAACTCAGTTTTTTTGCTACTTGAAATGCTGCAGATCGTGCAAGTTGATTAGATTTACCTTCTATAAAATTTTCAAAATTATGTTTTTTATTAATATTAGAATAATAAGAAATATTTTTAAATAATGGTATTTTATTGTAGATAAGTTTTGTATTCTTATTATAAGAATTGTTTGAAACATTTTTTGTTAGATTTTTCTCTTTATAAATTTGATATATTTTAAATTTAATTAATGGAGAATTAGTACCACAAAAATCTTGTAGTATTTTTTTTAAATGCATTAAATATTTATCTTGTACCCAGTCTAAAACAAATTCATTCGGAGCATATATTTCTAAAATATTATTGTTTATTTTGGCTTTCAGAGAGCGTATCCACATACTAAACTCTGTGGTGGGAAGCTCATCTTGCAACCGGTCAAGACACTGTTTCCAAAGACAAAGTGACACGGTAGACTCCCAGCGAACAAAATTAATAAAAATAAAATTTACAAAATGATTTTTTATATATATTTATTTTGATTTATATAATTTTATACAAAGTGTTAATATAAAATTATATTGTTTTATATTAAAAGTTATACAGTTTAAGATTGGTGAGTATAACGAAAAGGATATAATATATTTTTGAGATATTTTATTTATCTAAAGAAGTGATTTTAGATCTACTATTATTCTTATTAATAAAATTTTTGTTAATAAAAATACAGTCATCATAACAGAATATAAAATTAAAAATATTTTTTTAGATCGGTTTTTTCTAAATAGATTATTATTATGAAATATTTTTATGAATATTTTTTATATTTTTGATTTATAAATAAAGTTCATTGACTATATTATATAGAATAATTAATCTTAGTAAGATGCAATCTCATACATGATTTTTTATAAAATAGTTAGGTACAATTAAAATGAAACGAACTTTTCAACCTTCAATATTAAAACGTAATCGTTCACACGGTTTTAGAATGCGTATGGCAACTAAAAATGGCCGTTATATTTTATCACGAAGACGTGCTAAGTTAAGAACACGTTTAACTGTTTCAAGTAAGTAACAGGTTGATATTATGTTTAATTATTTTTTTCAAAAGAATAAACGATTATTGAGATCTATAAATTTTAAAGATGTTTTTAATAAGCCTTCTCACAAACAAAATACTTTAGAGGCAAGTATTTTAGGACGTTTTAATACTTTAGGATACCCCAGATTAGGTCTTAGTATACCGAGAAAAAACATTAAATATGCTCATACACGAAATTCAATTAAGCGTTTAATTCGTGAAACTTTTCGTTTATTACAACATCAATTACTATCAATGGATTTTGTAGTTATTGCAAAAAAAAATATTATTTATTTAAATAATAAATGCATTATAGATATGTTAAATAATTTATGGTCACATTATTATAATTAATTTTATTATTCATTTAATTTAAATTATCTGAAAATAATATAAATTTTTATTTTATTCTATGTTTATATATATTTTATAAATTTTTTAATCATGCAAAATTTATTAAAGTAATATTCTTTAAATCTAGGTAAAAAAATAATGTATCTTAAAAATTAAAGATAAAAGTGAATATTAATCATGGAAGTACAACGTAATTTTTTTATTTTTGCTTTTTTATTTTGTTCTTTTTTAATTTGGCAAGCTTGGCAAAATCAATCTTTTTTAAATAGTAAAAAAAATAGAAAAATAGATCCTATATTTCATATTGCTAATACAAAAACGAATGCTAAACAGATCATCATTAGAAATAATGTAGTGAGTTTGGTAGTTAATATGTATGGAGGAGATATTGAAAAAGCCTCTTTACTTATATATAAAGATCAACTACATTCATCTCAACCTTTGAAGTTACTTGATACCACATCTGATTTTGTTTATCAGGCTCAAAGTGGCTTAATTGGGAAAGATGGTCCGGATGATACTATAAATAATAGTAGACCATTGTATTTTTCTAATAAAAATTTTTTTGAATTAAAAAATAATGAAAAAGAATTACGTGTTCCTATAACATGGGTAAGTGATGAAGGTGTAATTTATAAAAAAACTTTTATTCTAAAATCAAATAGATATGATATTGAAGTTGAATATGATATTTATAACTCAACTCATCATATTTTGCAAATGAATATGTTTGGTCAAATAAAACAAACTAATATTTTACCTGAAGAACGTAATATTTATAGTAAAAATTTTGCGCTTCAAACTTTTCGCGGAGCGGCTTATTCAAGCATTGATAAAAAATATGAAAAATACAAATTTGATACTATTGCTAATAATCAAAATTTAAATATTATTACTGAAAATGGATGGGTTGCAATGTTACAGCAATATTTTGCAGTAGCATGGATTCCTCAAAATCTAGGTCAAAATATATTATATACATCTAATTTAGAAAATGGAATTGTTGCAATTGGCTATAAGTCTCCTACAATTAATATTAAACCTAATTCTCGATCGATTATAAAATCAAAATTATGGATTGGTCCTGAAATACAAAAGGAAATGAAATCAGTTGCACCATATTTAGATTTGACAGTAGATTATGGTTGGCTTTGGTTTTTATCTCAACCATTATTTAAGTTATTGACTATTTTATATAATATGTCAGGTAATTGGGGTTTTTCGATTATTCTTATTACTTTTATCATGAAAGGTATTACTTATCCCTTAACAAAAGCACAATATATTTCTATGTCAAAAATACGTTCATTACAACCTAAAATTCAAGATATTAAAGAAAAATATCAAAATGATAAACAACGAATTAGTAAGGAAATGATCGCTTTATATAAAAAAGAAAAAATTAATCCTCTCGGTGGATTTTTTCCTATTTTTGTTCAGATGCCAATTTTTTTATCTCTTTATTATATGTTAATAAGTTCTGTTGAACTGCGTCATGCACCTTTTATACTATGGATTCATGATTTATCTAGTCAAGATCCATATTATATATTACCGATTATGATGGGTTTAACAATGTTTTTTGTTCAACAAACATCTTCTAATAATAATATTACAGATCCACTGCAAAAAAATATTATGAATTTTATGCCTGTAATTTTCACAGTATTTTTTCTATGGTTTCCTTCAGGTCTGGTTTTATATTATATCATAAGTAATTTAGTTACTATTATACAACAAAAGTTTTTTTTATCTCATTCATATAAAATATAATAAAAATCATTATCAAATATAATTTTCAAATAGATAAGACAAATTTTTTAACATCCAATCTACATAAAGAAAATATTTTATGATTTATAATGAAACTATTGTTTCTCAAATAACTTGTCCAGGTAAAAGTGCAGTTGGAATATTAAGAATATCTGGTATACAAGCGAAAACAGTTGCTGTGGCACTTTTAGGACAGATTCCTGTAGCCAGATTTGCTACTTATTCAAGATTTTTAGATAAAAATAATCAAATATTAGATACAGGAATTGCTTTATGGTTTCCTACGCCCCATTCTTTTACAGGTGAAGATGTATTAGAGTTGCAAGGTCATGGTAGTCCATTAATTATAGATTTATTAATTAAAAGAATTTTATCTATTAGTAAAGATGTTCGAATAGCTAAACCAGGAGAATTCTCTGAGCGTGCGTTTTTGAATGGTAAGATGGATTTAATTCAAGCTGAATCAATTGATGATTTGATTAACGCAGAAACAGAGTCGTCTCTACGTGCGTCATTACATTCATTACAAGGTAATTTTTCTTTTTTTATTAAAGAATTAATAAATTTAATTATAGAATTTCGTGTGTATATAGAATCTAACATAGATTTTTCAGAAGAAGATATTGATATTAATATTGAAGATATAGTGAATATAAAATTTGAAGAATTAGATGAAAAATTTTTCAAAATACAAAAAACAGCAGAAGAAGGAAATTTGTTAAGAGAAGGGAAGAAAATAATAATTGTAGGTGCTCCTAATGCAGGAAAATCAAGTTTATTAAATATTTTATCATCTTCTAACAGAGCTATAGTTACTAATATTCCTGGTACTACCAGAGATTTATTATATGAGCATATTAATATTAATGGTATTACCTGTGAATTAATTGACACTGCTGGTCTACGTCATACGAAGAATAAAGTAGAAAATATTGGAATTGTTCGTGCTTTGAAAGAAATAAAAAAATCTGATCATATTATATTCGTAATTGATAAAACAATGAATATACCTGAACAAAAAAAAATATATCATGAATTTATTTTTAATCTCTTGCATTATAAGGTTCCAATAACCTTTGCTTTAAATAAAAACGATTTAGTGCAGAGTCAGTGTTATGTTGAAACAATAAAAGATGCATCATGCATTCATATATCAGCAAAAACAGGTGAAGGTATTGATATATTACGTGCACATATTATGAAAGTTGAAAAAAATATAAGTGTAAAAAGTATTTTTCTTGCTCGTCGTCGTCATATTAATCAAATTAATTTAGCATATAAAGAATTTTTATCAGCAAGAAAAGAATGGAAATTATTTAAGAATGTTGAATGTTTAGCTGAATCTTTGAATATTATTCAAAGATTTTTAGATGAAATTACAGGAAAATATACTTCTTCTGATTTACTAAATAATATTTTTTCTAATTTTTGTATAGGTAAGTAAATATAAAATATAAGCAAAAAAAATAGTTTTATTTTACATAATTTGCCCGGAGGCGGAATTGAACCACCGACACGGGGATTTTCAGTCCCCTGCTCTACCAACTGAGCTATCCGGGCTTATTTTATATTAAATCATTAAATATAAAACTTTGTCAATATTTTTCATTCTTAAAACTTCACTAATAACATTATTTATGTAATTTTTAATAAAAAATTGTTAAAAATATAAAAAATATATATTTATACTAAAAAAGTAATTTTTACCCTTGAAAGTTTTAAGAAAGATCCTTATATTTAAAATTAGGAACATACATTAAATTTACATTTTATATTAAAAAAATATTTATCAGGATTATTCACAGGAGCATTATCATATGAAAATTCGTCCATTGCATGATCGTGTGCTCATTAAACGTCAAGAAGTTGAATCAAAATCTGCAGGTGGCATTGTATTAACAGGTTCTGCTGCGGGAAAATCAACTCGTGGAACAGTTACAGCTATAGGTAAAGGACGTGTATTAGATAATGGAGAAATTAAACCATTAGATGTTAAAATTGGTGATGTTGTTATTTTTAATGAAGGTTATGGTGCAAAAACAGAAAAAATTGATAATGAAGAAGTGTTAATTTTAACTGAAAGTGACATTTTAGCAATTGTTGAAGAGTAATAAATAAACTATATGCTATATCCATTGAAAAATTTATTTAAGGGAATGTCAAAATGGCCGCTAAAGATGTAAAATTTGGAAATGAAGCTCGAATTAAAATGCTTCGTGGAGTAAATGTATTAGCAGATGCAGTAAAAGTAACTTTAGGTCCAAAAGGTAGAAATGTTGTGTTAGATAAATCTTTTGGAGCTCCTAGTATTACAAAAGATGGTGTATCTGTAGCTCGTGAAATTGAACTAGAAGATAAATTTGAAAATATGGGTGCTCAAATGGTAAAAGAAGTTGCATCAAAAGCAAATGATGCAGCAGGTGATGGTACCACAACAGCAACATTATTAGCACAATCTATAGTGAATGAAGGTTTAAAAGCAGTAGCAGCAGGTATGAATCCAATGGATCTTAAACGTGGAATTGATAAAGCTGTTATTAGTGCTGTAGAAGAATTAAAAAATCTATCCGTTCCATGTTCTGATTCTAAAGCTATTACACAAGTAGGAACTATTTCTGCTAATGCGGATGAAAAAGTTGGTTCTTTAATTGCAGAAGCAATGGAGAAAGTAGGTAATGATGGAGTTATTACGGTAGAAGAAGGCACTGGTCTTCAAGACGAGCTTGAAGTTGTAAAAGGAATGCAGTTTGATCGAGGTTATTTATCTCCGTATTTTATTAATAAGCCAGAAACTGGTATTGTGGAATTAGAAAATCCATATATTTTAATGGCTGATAAAAAAATATCTAATGTTCGTGAAATGTTACCAATATTAGAATCTGTTGCAAAATCAGGAAAACCGTTATTAATTATTTCAGAAGATTTAGAAGGTGAAGCGTTAGCAACTTTAGTTGTTAATTCTATGAGAGGTATTGTAAAAGTTGCAGCAGTTAAAGCTCCTGGATTTGGTGATCGTCGTAAAGCAATGTTACAAGATATTTCAATTCTTACTGGTGGTTCTGTTATTTCCGAAGAATTAGCTATGGAATTAGAAAAATCTACTTTAGAAGATTTAGGTCAAGCGAAACGTGTTGTTATTAATAAAGATACTACAACTATTATTGGTGGTTCAGGAGAAAAACACGCAATTCATAGTCGTATTAGTCAAATTCGACAAGAAGTTCAAGAAGCTACTTCTGATTATGATAAAGAAAAGCTAAATGAACGTTTAGCAAAATTATCAGGAGGAGTTGCAGTACTTAAAGTTGGAGCAGCTACAGAAGTAGAAATGAAAGAGAAAAAAGCTCGTGTTGAAGACGCATTGCATGCGACTCGTGCAGCTGTAGAAGAAGGTGTTGTTGCTGGTGGTGGTGTTGCGTTAGTACGTGTAGCAGGTAAAATATCTAATTTACGTGGTCAAAATGAAGATCAAAATGTAGGTATTCGAGTTGCTTTACGTGCGATGGAAGCACCATTACGTCAAATTGTTTCAAATTCAGGTGAAGAACCTTCTGTAGTTACTAATAATGTTAAAGATGGACACGGTAATTATGGTTATAATGCCGCTAGTGATCAATATGGTGACATGATAGAGTTTGGAATATTAGATCCTACTAAAGTTACACGTTCTGCTTTACAATACGCAGCTTCTGTCGCAGGTCTAATGATTACAACAGAATGTATGGTAACTGATTTACCAAAAGAAGATAAATCTTCTGATGCTAACACTGCTCCTGCGGGAGGAATGGGTGGTATGGGTGGAATGATGTAAGAAGAGATTAATTTTTTTCATAATTTTTAATTAATTTTCCAATATCTTTCCTCAGGTTTATTTTTCTGAGGAAAGTTTTAAAATTTATGAAAAAATTATATTTATTACTTTTTGTTTATTACAATGTACATTTTAAATATATATTAAGGTTAATATGGGATTTAGTAATCATTTTCGTTCAGGTTGTAAAATTATATTTGAACAAGAACCATGTGTAATAGAATCTAGTGAATTTGTAAAACCAGGTAAAGGTCAAGCATTTTTTCGAGTAAAAATGAGAAAATTATTAACAAAACAATTAATAGAAAAAACATTTAAATCTACAGCTTATTTAGAAATAGCAAATATTCAAGAATGTACTTTATCTTATTTATATAATAATGGTCGTTTTTGGTACTTTATGAAAAATAATACTTTTGAAGAATTATCAATAGAGAAAAGGATTATTGGAACTTATAGAAAATGGTTATTACCACAAGATATCTGTACTGTAACTTTTTGGAATAACAAACCTATTTCTATTTTACCTAAAAATTTTGTTAATCTTAAAGTAATAGATGTACAACCTGTAGCAAAAGGTAATACAGTAAATACTTCTGGCAGCACAAAATTAGCTAAATTAATTACCGGTGCTATTGTAAAAGTACCATTATTTATTCAGATCGGCTATATAATTAAAATAGATACAAGATCTGGTCAATATGTATCTCGACTTAAATAAAGAATGTTTTATTAATATTCATTTCCTTTAACATATTTTCTATAGCTATCCCATTCAAAAGTAAGCCATAAGCTATTACCCAAACGCATTCTATCAATAACTCTTTCACCTAATAAATTTTTCATCCCTTTATGATCTAAATTAGATAACATACCAGTAGAACGTTTAGATGATGATCTTCTATCGACTATTTGATTAATAATAACTTTTTCATAACGAGATTCAGTTTGCATGCCAATTTCATCAATCATTAACAAATCAACACTGCTAAGATTATGTAATAAATTCTCTTCAGTCATATTACTTGTTCCACTAAATGTACCTTTCATATTTGACATTAAATCAGCGACTGTAACAAGTAAAATGCTTTTACCATGTAGAATTAAATAATTTCCTATCGCTGATGCCAAGTGATTTTTTCCAGTACCAGGTTTACCTGAAAAAATAAAACTTGCAATATTTTCATTAAATTTTTCAGCATATTTTTTTGATGCTTTCAGTACTTTCCTTTGTCCATCGTGTTCAATTTTATAATTGTCAAATGAGCAATTCATATATAATTCTCGAATACCTGATCTTCCTAAAATACGTTGCATTTTCATCGCTTTATTTTCACGTAATATTGATTCAGAAGACAATCTCCCCTGTTCTTGATTCCAAGCTAACAAATCTTCATCATTATCAAATTTAGGTTTTATATTCTTAGGCATAAGACGTTGAAGACGTTTCAAGAATTCAGTAGAAAATGTCATTATTTACCTCGAAATCCATCTGGTATCGTTTGATCTGGTTTTGGTATATATGTTATGTCTCGTTTTTTATTTGGTGTATATTTAATAGATCGGCTTTTTTGTAAACTTCTAGCTAATTTTTGTTGCCATTGTATGTGATAAAAAAAACATCCTTCTGCTTGCCAGTAAGAGATAAAACAAGCAAGTTCAAATTCTGATACTGCTTCAGTTAATGTAATACCCCATAATGCTGCTTGACGTATAAAGTCTTTATCCGGAGTCCATTTTGGATGCATAGAAAATTTTTTATTTATATTATTTTTTTTTATATTCTCATAACCTATTGTTTTATATTTTAAATTAAATATTTTATTAAACATAATAGGAGTAATAACATAACAAATAGTTGAATTATTTTTTAAGATTTCTACAATTCCTGTATGTGAGTTATCTATTATTTTTTTAGGACTATGACAAAATGTATCAAGAGTTATTTTATTAGAAACTAGAATTTTCATAAATATTTTACCCGATATAATTTTAAATAATTTTACATTATTTTAGTTTATTAATTGTTTAATATACAACATACTAATATGAGTATTTTTTTATGAATCGACAATGTAAAGATAATATTGTATCTGATTTGTAGTTTTATATTTATATAAATTCCAATTTTTTGGTGTGGTAAGAGGTTCTTTTTTTTCTTGTTCAATATAAATTAACGAGTTTTTTTTTATCCACTTTTTATTTATTAATAAATTAATCGTTTTGTTTACTAATCCTTGATAATAGGGAGGATCAATAAAGATTATATCATATGGTTTTCCAGTTTTTTTTAACCAATAAAAAGTATTAGTATGTATGATTTTTATATTAGATATTTTTAATTGTTTGATATTTTTTTTAAGATTTAAAAATGTTTTTTTTTCTATTTCTAATAAAGTGGAAGATTCTGCATAATGAGATACGGCTTCGATACCTAGTGCTCCACTACCTGCAAAACAATCAAGACATTTTGCATTTTTAATATATTTAGATAGCCATGAAAATAATGTTTCTCTTATTCTATTAATAGTAGGACGCAAATGATCACAATTATTAAAAGATATTTTTCTACCTTTAAATTTTCCCGAACTAATATAAACTTTATTATTTTTTTTTAAAAAAGAATTATTCATATTATTAGATGATTTTTATTAATGACAGAATTTATTATGTTTTCAATCATAATGCTAATAAATATATTTTTTAATATTTTAAAAATACAATTTTTTATTTTTAAAATATTTTTTTAACTATGAAGGTACAGAATATGATTAATAGTAAAAAAGGTAGTTTTTTTTCTTGGTTAAGTTCTAAAATTAAAAAACAGAAAACAAAAAATATTATACAAGATAACAATGAAAAAAAAAATAATGATGATTATGATAATACAAAAATATATATTTCAGAAAATACTTTAATGCAAAATGGTAATATAATAAAAGAAGATAAATTAGAAGTATTGAATAATTGTAATAAAAAAATTATAAATGATATAAATCATAATAATATTATAAAAAAAAGTTTTTTTTCGCGTTTGAAAAGGGGGTTAAAAAAAACAAAACAATTTTTCAATGATAGTATTAATAATATTTTTTTATCAAAAACTATAGATGATGTTCTTTTTGAAGAATTAGAAGAAAAAATGTTACTTGCTGATATTGGAATTAATACTACTCATCGAATTATTAATAATTTAATTGCAGATGTTAATCGTCAAGATTTAAAAAGTTCTGAAAAACTTTATTTTTTATTAAAGCAAAATATGTATAATATTTTAAAAACAGTAGAAGTTCCCTTAAAAATTTCTAGATATCAGCCTTTTGTAATTTTAGTAGTAGGAGTTAATGGTGCTGGAAAAACGACTACTGTAAGCAAGTTAGCAAAAAAATATAAATCTGAAGGAAAGTCTGTTATGTTAGCTGCTGCGGATACATTTAGAGCTGCAGGGATAGAACAATTACAAATATTAGGTAAATTAAATAGCATACCAGTAATAGCGCAACATTCTGGTTCTGATCCGGCGGCAGTAATATTTGATGCAATAAAATCAGCAAAATCAAAAAAAATAGATGTATTAATTATTGATACGGCTGGAAGGTTACATAATAAATTACATTTAATTGAAGAATTAAAAAAGATAGTTCGAGTTATTAAAAAAATAGATATATCTGCACCACATGAAAAAATGTTAATTGTTGATTCTTGCAATGGACAAAATACTATACAACAAACAGAAATATTTCATCGTGCGTTAAATTTAACTGGTATTGTAATTACTAAATTAGATGGAACTGCAAAAGGAGGAGTTATTTTTTCTTTAGCAGATCAATTTAAAATTCCAATTCGTTATATTGGCATCGGTGAAGATTCAAAAGATTTAGGTGTATTTAACAGTCAAGATTTTATTCAATCTTTGTTTACAAAAAAAGAAAATATAATTAAATAATATTATTTTATAATAAAAATTGTATTAATCATCTAATATAAATTTTTGATTTATATTTTTAATTACAGTATTATATATGCGTCCCACATGTTAATAATTCAGTATGTATAATTCATTGATGCGGGAATTAAAATGATTGAAAAAGTACAGATTTTGTCTGTAACACCACCAAGTAATTTAGATGCTTATATTAGAATAGCTAATTTATGGCCAATGCTTTCAATTGAAGAGGAAAAAAAATTAACTAAACGATTACGTTATGATAGTGATTTAGATGCTGCAAAAACTTTAATTTTATCTCATCTCCGTTTTGTCATTCATATTTCACGTAATTATTCAGGCTATGGTCTACTTCAATCTGATCTTATACAAGAAGGTAATATAGGATTAATGAAAGCAGTACGTAGATTTAATCCAGAAATAGGAGTTCGTCTTGTTTCTTTTGCTGTTCATTGGATTAAATCTGAGATACATGAATATGTTTTACGAAATTGGCGCATTGTAAAAATTGCAACTACAAAATCTCAAAGAAAGTTATTTTTTAATCTTAGAAAAACAAAAAAAAGATTAGGTTGGTTTAATGAAGAAGAAATTAAAATTGTTGCCAAAGAATTAGGAGTCAGTAGTAAAGATGTAAGAGAAATGGAATCACGTATGTCTGCTCAAGATATTACTCTCAATCCATTACCAGATGAAGAATTAGATGGAAAAACAAATGTTTCTATTCAGTATCTGGAAGATAAAAAATCAAATTTTGCTAATGGTGTTGAACAAGATAATTGGGCAAAACATGCTACTAATAAATTAAGTAATGCTTTATCGAGATTAGATGAACGCAGTCGTAATATAATTTATGCACGTTGGTTAGATGAAAGTAAAAAAAATACTTTACAGACTATAGCTAATGATTATGGAATTTCAGCAGAACGAGTACGACAATTAGAAAAGAATGCAATGAAAAAATTAAAAATAGCTATAGAAAATTAGATGTAAATAATTATTGTATAATAATGTTATTATTTTAAATTAAAATTGAAAGTTATACGGAGTATGAGATTAAGTTTTATTCAATTGAAAACTCATACTCTTTAAGAAAGTTAAATAAATATTATATAACATAAAAAAAATTATTCTACAGTTACTGATTTAGCAAGATGTCTTGGTTGATCAATATTTTTTCCTTTTATTAACGCAATATAATAAGCAAGTAATTGTAAGGGAATTACATAACAAATTGGAGCTATTAATTCTTCTATATATGGTAATTTTATAATATTTATATTATCTTCATGTTCAAAATCTTGATCAGAAAAAATATAAATTATACCGCCTCTACAAGAAATTTCTTTTATATTTTGTTTATTTTTGTCTAATAAAGAATTTTTAGGAGCAATAATAACAACTGGCATATTTTTATCAATTAATGCGAGAGGACCATGTTTTAATTCTCCAGATGGATAAGCTTCAGCATGAATATAAGAAATTTCTTTTAATTTTAGAGCTCCTTCTATAGCAATAGGATATTGATCTCCCCTACCAAGAAATAGTATATTTTTTTTATCTGCTAAAATTTTAGCTATTTTTTTTATAATGTGTTGTTTTTTTAAAATTTTTTCAAATGTATACGGTAATTTTTTTATAGTTTGTATAATTTTTTTTGAAAAAGTATTATTATTATTTTTTAAGGATATAATTTTAGAAATAAGCATGAGTAGAACAGTTAACTGAGCAGTAAAAGATTTAGTAGAAGCTACTCCGATTTCTAAACCTGCTTGCGTTAATATATAACAGTCTGATTCTTTTACTAATGATGATCCTTCCATATTACAAATAGTTAAATTACCTAAATAACCAAGTTTTTTAGAATATCTTAATGCTGATAATGTATCAGCAGTTTCACCAGATTGAGATAAGGTGATTAATAAACTATTTTTTCTGACTACTAATTTTCTAGATAAAAATTCTGATGCTATTTCAACATCACACGGAATATTTGCAAGTGATTCAAACCAATATTTAGCAACCATACCGGCGTTATATGAAGTACCACAAGCGATGATATGAATATGTTCTGTATGAATAAATAAATGATCTTTTTTACATCCTAATTCAGAAAAATATACTTTTTCATTTTTTTTTAAACGATTTTTTAAAGTATTTTGAATAGATTGAGGTTGTTCATATATTTCTTTTTCCATGTAAAAATTATATTTTCCCTTTTTAATAGATTTATATTCTATATTAGAAATAATTTCTTCTCTTCTTATTTTAAGATTATATTTATTAAAAATATTAATTTTATTGTTTTGAACAATAGCAACATCCCCTTCTTCTAAATATATAAAACGTTTTGTTATATGTAGTAATGCAATTTGATCTGAAGCTATAAAATTTTCTTCTTTTCCTAATCCTATTACTAGTGGACTTCCAGATCGTATTGCTATCAATTTTGAGGGGTTATATTGATCCATAACAACCATACTATAATTTCCACATAATTTTTTTATACTATTTTGTATTATTTTTTCAAGAGATTCTTTTTTTCTTGTCTGTTCCCAATTAAAAAAATGTGCAATTACTTCTGTATCAGTATCAGAAGAAAATATATATCCTTGTTTTTTTAAGAACTGGCGTAATATGGCACTATTTTCAATAATACCATTATGAACAATAATAATATTTGAAGAAATATGTGGATGAGCATTTTCTGTTGATACTTTTCCATGAGTTGCCCATCGGGTATGTGCAACACCAATATTTCCTAATATTTTTTTTTTATTTACTTTTTCTATGAGTCTATTTACTTTTCCAATACAACGAATTCTAATAATATTATTGTTATTATTGATTACTGCTAAACCGGAAGAATCATATCCTCGGTATTCTAATTTCTTAATACCATCAATAAGAATATCAGTAATATTACGTTTTGTTACCGCAGCAATGATGCCACACATATTGATACCTTTTATTTTTTAATACATCATATAATGTTAAAAATAAATATATTAATTAAATAGATTTTCATAATTATTTTTTATGAATTTTTTTAGGACGTGTCCAATTTTTTTTATGAATTTGTTTTTTTTTGTTATATACTAAACATGATACATTTACATCTTTTAGTAAAGTTGTTCCTGCTGCAATTGTAGTATTTTTTTTAATTTTTATAGGAGCTATTAATTCTGTATTAGAGCCAATAAATACATTATTACCAATAATAGTTTTTAGTTTATTTGCACTATCGTAATTACATGTAATACTACCAGCTCCAAAATTTACTTTAGAACCGACTTCAGCATCACCTATATAACTTAAATGTTTTGCTTTAGATTTGGTTTTGATAATACTATTTTTAATTTCAACAAAATTTCCTATTTCAACACCTTCATTTAATGAAGTATTAGATTTTATATGAGAAAAAGGACCTATTATACAATTTTTTCCTATTATACAATTTTCTATAATCGTATATGCCTTAATATTAGTATAACTATTAATAGTACTATTATTAATAATGCATCCTGGACCAATTTTAACATCATCACCTAAAAAAACATTATTTTCAATAATAACAGCTGTATCTATTTCAACATTTTTTCCATGTTTTAACATTCCCCGTAAAATAAAATGAGAAGAATCTTTTAATATAACACCATCAGTAAGCAATTTTTTAATTTGTTTTTTTTGAAAAATATTTTCTACAATAGACAATTGCAGTTTATTATTAACACCTAATATTTCTTCTTGAGATAATGGTTCTGTTGTTTTAATACATTTGTTTTCAAGATAAGCTAAAGAAATAATATCTGTTGCATAAAATTCTCGCTTTTTATTATTATTATTAATTTTTTTTAACCATCTTTTTAAATCTTGACTTTTTGCAATAAATATTCCAGAATATATCTCTTTTATTTTTTTTTGTCTATCAGTTGCATTATTTTCTTCTATTATACCTCTGACTTTTCCTTTTGTTCGTAAAATTCTTCCATATCCATAAGGATTATTAATTGTCATTGTTAATAAACTAATATGAGATTTTTTTTTTGTACATTGTAATTTTTTTATTGATTCAATTGATATTAATGGTACATCTCCATATAGTACTAAGATATTTTCATTATTTATAATTTTTTTTATAGCTAATAGTATTGCATGACCAGTACCCTGAGGTTTTTTTTGAATGATCCATTCAATAGGGATGTTATTATTAGATATTGTCATTTTTTTTTTATCGTTACAAACTAATATAATTTTTTTAGGTTGAATAGATTGCGCGGTATGAATAACATGTTCTAATATTGTTTTTCCTCCTAAAAAATGTAATACTTTAGGATAATTAGATTTCATTCTAGTACCTTTTCCAGCAGCAAGTATAACTACAATAATATTTTGTCGAAACATAAATATCCTTATTTTGTATTTTTTTTATAATATAATTTTAAATAAAAACTTTAATAAATTAGATCTAATTCATACTGTATTTATTCTATATTGTATAATTTTTTTTTTAAAAGATAAAAAATTTAAATTAATAATATTAAATAGGAATCTATTCATTTTTGATAATCAAATATGTTTTTTCTTTTAGGTTATTTTATGTATAAAGTGATTGTAGTAGATCTAGATGGCACTCTTCTTTCCTCAGAAAATAAAATTACCAAATATACTAAGAAAATTATAAACATTTTAATAAAAGATAATTTTTATTTTGTTTTAGCTTCAGGACGTCATGATATAGATGTTATGAAAGTAAAAAATATTTTAAATATTAAAGCTTTTATGATTACTTCTAATGGTGCTAAAATTTATAATTTAGATAATGAACTAATATTTAGTGATAATTTAAATGAAACAATTGCTGCAATACTTTGTCAAATAGTATATACAGATCAAGATATTATTACTCAAATATATCAAGATAATAAATGGTATATAAACAATAACAAAGCAGATAATGGATTTTTGCCTGATCTTTCATTATTAAAATATCAATATTTTCATCCAGATTATTTCAATTATCAAAATATTACTAAAATTTTTTTTACTAGTAAAAATTACGAAAAATTATGTATGCTTAAAAAAAAAATTATTCAATTATTGAATAATAAAATTTATATTAGTTTTTCTAATAAATTATGTCTAGAAGTTATTTCAGGTCAAAGTTCTAAAGGTCATGGATTAAAATTGATATCAAATTTATTAAAAATCTCTTTAGATGAGTTTATTGCTTTTGGAGATGGAATGAATGATAAAGATATGTTAACTATTGTTGGAAAAGCGTATATTATGAAAAATGCAGATGTACTTTTAAAATATACATGTCCGCATATAGAAATTATCGATAGTAATGACGATGATGGTGTTGCAAAATGTTTGTACAATATGTTTATAAAATAGTAACAATAAAATATAATATTTATTATATACAATAAAATAATTGAAGATGAGTAAAAACGTTAATAAGTATAGCTAAATATATATATAGTTATCTCCAAATTTCATATCCTGTTTTTTATAAAATTAAATCTTTAAGTTAAAAATTATTAACTACCTAATGAAGGATAATGTAGTAATCTTTGTGATTTTATCATTATATAAATAAAAGTGATATATTATTTATATTTTTAAATATAATTATAATATTAGATAGTTTAGTTATAAGAAATATTTTTTATATTCCGTTTATTTTATTAAATAAGAGCAATCATAAATATTTTAAACGTATGATTTTTTAGAAAACATTATTTTTAAGTAAGTAAACAATATAAAAATAAAACTGATATTATTTTATAATTCAAAAAATTCAAGTATAAAATGAATTGTTTCTTTATAATACTTAACAGAGTAATAAATAATCAATTATCTTATTTTAGATTTTTTTAATAAATTTTAATGCGAGTATTAGATTTTGAATGCGGGTATGAAGTTTTTTTATTTATCATATTATGATATAACAAAAAATTTATAGATACTTAAATAAATTTTTTTTAAGTAGTATTTTTTGTAATTATTACAGTAATATATTTCTATAAATAAATAATTAAATAGAATTGTTTTAAATAAATAATTTCAATCCTAATTTTTTTGATTTATGAAATTAACATAATATAAGTTGTATTTTATGAATATGTGTTGCAGTTGCACTTCATGTATTATAATTTTTTATACTTCTAGTATTTAAAAATATTTAATTATAATTTACAAGATTTCTTGTATAGCTATAATTAATCTTTTAATTTTAATAATTTTTTAAATACTAGAAAATATATATTTTCTATCAATCTTATTTTTTCAGGAATACTTTGATTATTAATAATAGGATATTTAAATATGACAATTTTAAATCATACTCTCGGATTTCCAAGAATAGGTTTAAATCGTGAGTTAAAGAAAGCTCAAGAAAAATATTGGTCAGGTCAGATTTCACTTGATAAACTTTTAATAGAAGGTCATACAGTCAGAAAAAAAAATTGGGAAATACAGAAAGTCTCTGGAATCGATTATATACCAGTGGGAGATTTTGCTTGGTATGATCATGTATTAACAACTACTATGATGTTAGGTAATATTCCTGATAGACATCATTGCATAAATAATACTAATAATCATAATATTATTGATTTAGACTGTTTGTTTCGTATTGCAAGAGGTTGTGCTCCAGACGTTTCTGCTTCAGAAATGACTAAATGGTTCAATACTAATTATCATTATATTGTCCCTGAATTTTATAAAAATAAAACTTTAAAGTTTTCTTGGAAGCAAATTTTAGATGAAGTAGATGAAGCACTATCATTAGGATATAAAGTTAAACCAATAATTCTAGGTCCAATTACATATCTTTGGTTAGGAAAAGTAAAGGGAGAAGATTTTGATCGTTTAAACTTATTAGAAGAAATTATTCCAATATATCAATATCTTTTAAAAGAATTTTCAAATCGGAATATTGATCTTGTTCAAATTGATGAACCTGCTTTAGTTTTAGAACTTCCTAAAAAATGGCAAAAGGCTTATTATAATGTTTATAAACAATTAAGTGGAAATATTAAATTATTATTAACAACATATTTTGATAGTGTTGTACATAATATAAGTTTTATTCGTGATTTACCAGTAGAAGGTATTCATATTGATTTAGTATCTGGAAAATACGATTTAATGAATTTTATTAATAAAATACCGTCAACATGGATTTTATCTTTAGGAGTAGTTAATGGTCGAAATATTTGGAGAGCAGATCTTATAAAATGGTTTCGATCTATTGTACCCATATTAAAATGTCATAAAAAAATATTAATTGGTTCATCTTGTTCTTTATTACATACTCCTATTGATTTAGAAACAGAACATAATTTAGATCCAGAAGTAAAAAGTTGGTTTTCTTTTGCCGTTCAAAAATGTACAGAATTGTTTTTATTATCAAATGCTTTGAATCATAATAATATAGATTTAATTGAAAAATGGAGTTTACCTATTCATAAGCGTATTTTTTCTAAAAAAGTACATAAAATTACAGTAGAAGAGCGTTTATCAAACGTTTTAAATTATAAGTATGAACGTTCTGATGCCTATAATATTCGTTCTATAGAACAGAAAAAAAAATTTAATTTACCTATATTACCAACAACAACTATCGGATCTTTTCCTCAAACTATTGATATAAGACAATTGAGACGCGATTTTAAATTAGGATTAATTAGTGAGAAAGAATATTCAAATAGAATTAAAAAACATATTAAAAAAGTGATAAAAATACAAGAAGAATTAGATATAGATATTTTAGTACATGGTGAAGCTGAACGAAATGATATGGTAGAATATTTTGGTGAACATTTGGATGGATTTGTATTTACAGAAAATGGATGGGTACAAAGTTATGGTTCACGTTGTGTAAAACCTCCTATTATTATTGGAGATATTAGTCGTATTAAGCCTATCACAATAGAATGGTCAAAATATGCTCAATCTTTAACAAAAAAACCTGTTAAAGGTATGTTAACCGGACCAGTTACGATTTTATTTTGGTCTTTCCCTAGAGAAGATATTTCATTAAAAAAAATTGCAACACAAATAGCATTTGCATTACATGATGAAGTCTTAGATTTAGAAAAAGAAAAAATAGAGATTATCCAAATTGATGAACCAGCATTGCGAGAAGGTTTGCCTTTGCATAGAAGTTCTTGGCCTGAATACTTATCATGGGCAGTAGATGTATTTCGATTAAGTGCTTCTGGGGTAAAGAATACTACACAAATTCATACACATATGTGTTATTGTGAATTTAATGATATTATGTCTGCTATTGCTTTATTAGATGCTGATGTAATTACTATTGAGACAGCTCGATCAGATATGGAATTATTAAAATCATTTCAAAATTTTAAATATCCTAATGAAGTGGGTCCTGGGATATATGATATTCATTCTGCTAATATACCAAGTATCGATTCAATAAATAAACTACTTAAACAAGCAATGAAATATATTCCCCTAAAACGTCTTTGGGTAAATCCAGATTGCGGTTTAAAAACAAGAGATTGGAATGAAACTGTATTATCTTTAAAAAATATGGTTGAAGCTGCTAAAAAAATTAGAGATAAAATTAAAAAAAATCAAATAAATTAATATTTTATTAAATATGATATTAAATCATCTTTTAGAATATTTTAAATCTAAATGATGATTTAATACTTATAATTTTTTTCTTATAAAAATAATTACAATTATCATTGATATATAATTAATATCATTAGTCACAATATATTATACTATTTAAAAGAATTTTTTTAATTATATAACATTAATGTTTAAAATGACGTTTGTTAGTAAAAATCATGGTGATATTATGTTGATTTGATGCTTCAATGATTTCTTTATCTCGTATTGAACCACCAGGTTGAATAATACAACTGATACCAATAGAAGCGGCACTATCAACACCATCTCTAAAAGGGAAAAAAGCATCAGAGGCCATAGTAGCTCCAATAATATTACAACCTTTTTCTTGCACTTTTATATTAGCTAATTTTGTTGAATAAATTCTACTCATTTGACCGGCTCCGATACCAATAGTTACTTGATTATGTCCATATACAATTGCGTTTGATTTGACAAATTTTGCTATTTTCCAGCAAAAAATAGCATCTTTAAATTCCCTTTTTGTTGGCATACGTTGAGTTACAAACATCCATGATTTATAATCAATTTTATATGAATCATATTCTTGGACGAGCAATCCATTAGTAACTCTTTTAAAATCTAATCCTGTTGTATTATTTCGATATTTTCCAGTAATCAGTACTCTTATATTATTTTTGTTATATAATATTTTTTTGGCTAACATATCAATATCAGGAACAATAATTACTTCAACAAATTGTTTTTCAATAATAATTTGAGCAGTTTTTTCATCTAATATAGAGTTAAAAGCGATAATACCACCAAAGGCTGAAATAGGATCAGAATCATATGCTAATAAATACGCATCTAGAATACAATTACTTACTGCAACACCACATGGATTACCATGTTTAACAATAACACATGCGGGTTTATCAAATTCTTTTACGCATTCTAATGCTATGTCAGAATCTGCTATATTATTATATGATAAATTTTTTCCTTGTATTTGTTTTGCAGTGCTAATTGTTCCAGATGAGAGATTTTTTTCTATATAAAAAGAAGCTTTTTGATGATGATTTTCACCATATCTTAAGTTTTGTTTTTTTATAAAAGAAAAATAGATTTTATTTGGAAATAATTTATTTTTATTTTTTTTAATAAAATATTGTGAGATTGCTTGTTCGTAAGATGATGTATACTCAAAGGCTTTAGATGCTAAATCCAATCTTTTTTCTATATTCATAGAATTGTTTTTAAGAGATTCAAAAATATTATCAAAATCATTAATATCTACAATAACTATAACATTTTTATAGTTTTTTGCAGCTGCTCGTACAAGAGTTGGTCCGCCTATATCAATATAATTTATAATATTATCTATATTATTTTCTTTGTTTTCTTGAATATTTTCTATTATTTTTTCAAATGGATAAAAATTTACAATGACCATATCTATTGGAGAAATATGATACAGTTTCATAATTTCTTCATCTTTATCTTTTCGTCTTAAAATTCCAGCCATAATTTTAGGATGAAGTGTTTTTATTCTTCCATCCATCATTTCTGGAAATTTTGTATAATCTGATATTTCTATTACAGGTATGTTGTTCTTTTTTAAAAATTTTGAAGTACCGTTTGTTGAAAATAAGCTAACTTTATTTTGAGTTAATATTTGTGCTATTTTTACAATATTTTTTTTATCTGAAACACTAATTAAAGCATTTTTTATAAATTTTATGGATAACATAATATATTTTCTTTTTAAAATAAAAAATTGAATAATTCATTATATAATATGAAGATATTGTTTTTATATTCGTTCTTTTAAAGAATTATGAAATGTTCTGAAATAGTATTATAACTAATAGAAAATATATTTTATGAGGGGCAGTGTGCCCCTATAAATATTGTATTATTAAAATAATATTTCAAATTATTTAATTGCATTTTTTAATGTTTTACCAGATGTAAAACTAGGAACTTTAGTAGCAGGTATCTGTATTTCTTTTCCTGTTTGAGGGTTTCGTCCTATACGAGATGATCTTAGATTCACTTTAAAAGTACCAAAACCAACTATTTGTACAGATTCACCTTTTTTTAAAGAATCAATAATAGTTGATAATGTTGTTTCTAAAGTTAGTTTTGCTTGTGTTTTAGATAAATTAGATTTTTTAGAAATTACATTAATTAGTTGAGTTTTATTCATTATTTTTCCTTTTTTTATTTTAAAATTAATACTGGATTGATTTAATTTTCTATAAATTTTAATAAAAAAATTATCTACAAGTTATATTTTTTATGTTTAAATGTTTTACAAATATTTGATATAAAAAGAAAAAATATATTTTTTATGAATTTAAAATTTTTATATTTATAACAAATTAATATAAAAAAGAAGAAGTATTTGATAATTTATTAAATTAATAATACATAATAAAATTATTAGAAAATATTTTGTAAAAATATTAATTTTTTCTAATGAAACACAGTTATGTTTAAAAAAATTATTATATAAAATAAAATAAAAAATATTTACTTTACAAGATGAATAATGTATTAAATATTCTAAAAATATAATTTTTTTTTGTGATCTTTTTAAATATTATAGTATAAAATAAATCTATTTTAGAATATCAGATATGATGATTAGTTTTTATATTACAGTTTATAATTTAATATTTTTTATTATAAAAATTATTATATTCTTGTTCTGGCTGCTTTTAAGAGCAGCCATAATATGCATATTAATAAAAATATTAAAAATAATAAAAATACTTTTTTTATTTTTCTATAAGAGTAGAATTTAATAATTCTGATAGACTGGCAGAAGCTTCTTCAGCACTAATTTGAGAACTACTAATAGTTGGATTATTATATTTTTTTTGTCGACGATTAGAACGTTCTTGATGATATGCATATCCTGTTCCTGCAGGAATTAAGCGTCCTACAATAACATTTTCTTTTAAACCTCTTAATTCGTCTTTTTTTCCTGCAACCGCAGACTCAGTTAATACTCTTGTTGTTTCTTGAAAGGAAGCGGCAGATATAAAGGATTCTGTTGCAAGTGACGCTTTAGTAATTCCCAATAAATCTCTTAAAAAAGTAGCTGGTATTTTCTTTTTCTTATTTAAAATACGATTAGCAATTTTTATACGAGAAAACTCAACTTGTTCACCCTCTAAAAAATCTGAATTACCTGATTTTAATATAGTAGCTTTACGTAACATTTGTCGGATAATTACTTCGATATGTTTATCATTAATTTTTACACCTTGAAGTCGATATACTTCTTGTACTTCATTAACAATATATCTAGTAACAGCTTGAACTCCTCTTAATCTCAAAATATCATGTGGGGATTCTGGTCCATCAGAAATTACATCACCTTTTTCAACTCTTTCTCCTTCAAAAACATTTAATTGTCTCCATTTTGGAATCATTTCTTCATAAGCATCATTACCATTAACTGGAGTAATAATTAAGCGTCTTTTTCCTTTTGTTTCTTTTCCAAAAGATATAATACCACTAATTTCTGCTAAAATTGCTGATTCTTTTGGACGTCTAGCTTCAAATAAATCTGCTACTCTTGGTAATCCACCTGTAATATCTTTAGTTCCTCCTGATTCTTGTGGTACTCTTGCTAATGTATCACCAGAACTAATTTTAACTCCATCTTCAAGTTGCACAATAGCTTTTCCCGGTAAAAAATATTGTGCAGGCATTTCTGTTCCTGAAATTAATACATCATTTCCATTAGAATCGATAATTTTTAATGCTGGTCTTAAATCTTTTCCAATAGACATTCTTTCAGCTGTATCGAGTATTACTATAGAAGATAAACCTGTTAATTCATCAGCTTGTCTTGTGATACTTTGACCATCTATCATATCTATAAAACGTACAAAACCATTAACTTCAGTAATTACTGGAATAGTATGTGGATCCCATTTTGCAATAGTTTCTCCAGAATACACTTTTTCCCTATTTCCTTTAGCCATAATAGCTCCATAAGGTACTTTATAGCTTTCTTGAGTGCGTCCAAAATTATCAATAATATTGAGTTCTACATTTCTGGAAGTGATAACTATTTTTCCACTAGAATTTTTTACAGATTTAGCATTATTGAGATTAATAATTCCTTGATTTCTAACTTGAATACTAGATTCTGCTGCTGCTCTTGACGCTGCTCCTCCAATATGAAAAGTTCTCATAGTTAACTGCGTTCCAGGTTCTCCTATGGATTGAGCAGCAATCACTCCAATTGCTTCACCTTTATTAACTAAATGTCCCCGAGCTAAATCACGACCATAACAATACGCACATACACCAAAGTTAGTATCACAATTTACAACTGATCTTACTTTAACATTATCTATAGAATTTTTTTCTAGAAGATTACACCATTGTTCATTTAATAATGTATTTCTTTTTATTAAGATATTTTTAGTATTAGGAAAATGTATATTTTCTGCAGTAACACGTCCTAATACTCTTTCACGTAAGGGTTCTTTTACATCTCCTCCTTCAATTAATGAAGTCATTAAAATACCTTCATATGTTTGACAATCATCTTGTGTAACAACTAAATCTTGTGCGACATCTACTAAACGACGTGTTAAATATCCAGAATTGGCAGTTTTTAAAGCAGTATCTGCTAATCCTTTACGTGCTCCATGAGTAGAAATAAAATACTGTAATACATTTAAACCTTCTCGAAAATTAGCTGTAATAGGTGTTTCAATAATCGAACCATCAGGTTTAGCCATTAAACCTCTCATTCCAGCTAATTGGCGAATTTGTGCAGCAGAGCCACGTGCTCCTGAATCTGCCATCATAAAGATACTATTAAAAGATGTTTGTTTTTGTTTTAAACCTATTTTATTTACAACAGATTCTGTAGATAAATTTTTCATCATTGCTTTTGCTACGCGTTCATTAGCTGCTGCCCAAATATCAATTACTTTATTATATCTTTCACCTGCTGTAACTAATCCTGATTGAAATTGTTCTTGTATTTCAGCAACTTCAATTTCTGCTTCATTAATAATATTTGCTTTTTTCCCAGGTATGACCATATCATCAATACCAACAGAAGATCCTGATCGTGCTGCATAAGCAAATCCAGTATACATAATTTGATCAGCAAAAAATACAGTGGGTTTCAGACCTAAAATGCGATAGCAAGTATTAAGCATTTTAGAAATATCTTTTTTACCTAAAGTATGATTAATAATACTAAAAGGAAGACCTTTAGGAATAATTATCCATAAAATTGCTCTTCCGATCGTAGTAGAAATTATTTTTTTTGTTTTCGTAAAACTATTATCTTCGTTTTTTTTATATTCTGTGATTCTCACCTTAACTGAAGCATGTAGTTCAGCAATTCCTAAATGATAGACTTTTTCTGCTTCATGAGAACTATTTAAAAACATTCCTTCACCTTTCCCATTGATTTTTTCACGAGTCATGTAATATAAACCTAATACAACATCTTGAGAAGGCACAATAATTGGTTCGCCATTTGCTGGAGATAGAATGTTATTAGTTGACATCATTAAAGCACGAGCTTCTAGTTGTGACTCTAAAGTAAGCGGAACATGTACAGCCATTTGATCACCATCAAAATCAGCATTATAAGCTGCACATACTAAAGGATGTAGTTGAATCGCTTTTCCTTCTATAAGAACTGGCTCAAATGCTTGTATACCTAATCTGTGTAAAGTTGGTGCTCGATTTAACAGTACTGGATGTTCACGAATCACTTCATCTAAAATATCCCATACTACTGATTCTTCTCTTTCTACCATTTTTTTTGCTGCTTTGATAGTAGTAGCCAAACTACGTACTTCTAATTTACCATATATAAATGGTTTAAATAATTCTAATGCCATTTTTTTAGGTAAACCACATTGATGTAAACGTAAATAAGGACCTACAGTAATTACTGAACGACCCGAATAATCTACACGTTTACCAAGAAGATTTTGTCGAAATCTTCCCTGTTTTCCTTTAATCATATCAGCTAGTGATTTCAGAGGTCTTTTATTTGATCCAGTAATAGCTCTTCCTCTTCTTCCATTATCTAATAAAGCATCTACCGCTTCTTGTAGCATTCTTTTTTCATTTCTTACGATAATATCAGGTGCAGCTAAATCTAATAAACGTTTTAGACGATTATTTCGATTAATTACTCGTCGATATAAATCATTTAAATCTGATGTTGCAAACCTTCCTCCATCTAATGGGACTAATGGTCTAAGATCAGGTGGTAATACTGGTAATACATTAAGAATCATCCATTCTGGTTTATTATGTGATTGAATAAAAGATTCTAATAATTTTATTCTTTTTGTTAATTTTTTTCTTTTTGTTTCAGAGTTAGTTTCATTTAATTCTAATCTTAATGTGTTACATTCTTGCACTAAATTTATATCTTTTAGTAAAAACTGAATTGCTTCTGCTCCCATAGTTGCATGAAATTCATCTCCAAATTCTTCTAGTGAATCTAGATATTGCTCTTCAGTGAGAATTTGACGTTTTTCAAGATTAGTCATTCCTGTTTCTATTACTACATAAGATTCAAAGTATAATACTCTTTCAATATCTCTTAGAGGCATATCTAATAATAAACCGATTCTTGATGGTAAGGATTTTAAAAACCAAATATGAGCTGTAGGTGATGAAAGTTCTATATGACCCATTCGTTCACGTCTTACTTTACTTTGTGTTACTTCGACACCACATTTTTCACAAATAACACCTCTATGTTTTAATCTTTTATATTTACCGCATAAACATTCATAATCTTTAACTGGACCAAAAATACGAGCACAAAAAAGTCCATCTCGCTCAGGTTTAAAAGTACGATAATTAATAGTTTCAGGTTTTTTGACTTCACCAAATGACCAAGATCGAATTACGTCTGGTGAAGCTAACGAAATTTTAATAGCATCAAAATCTTCGTTTTTAGTTTGAGATTTAAGAAATTTTAGTAAATCTTTCACATATTAGCTCTCGTTGGAGTAAAACTTTTTTTAAGATAGTAAATTTATAAAATATTTTTTTGTTATATTACTTTTAATAGTTATTCACTTTCTAATTCAATATTAATACCTAGAGATCGAATTTCTTTTAATAATACGTTAAAAGATTCTGGCATCCCAGGTTCCATTTGATGATTTCCATCTACAATATTTTTATACATTTTAGTTCTGCCATTTACATCGTCAGATTTTACCGTTAACATTTCTTGTAATGTATAAGAAGCTCCATATGCTTCTAAGGCCCAAACTTCCATTTCACCGAAACGTTGTCCACCAAATTGAGCTTTTCCACCTAGAGGTTGTTGAGTTACTAAACTATAAGAACCAGTAGATCGGGCATGCATTTTGTCATCTACTAAATGATTTAATTTCAACATATACATATAACCAACTGTTACAGGTCTCTCAAATTTTTCTCCTGTTCTTCCGTCAAAAAGTGTAATTTGTCCAGAAGTCGGTAAATCTGCAAATTCTAATAGTTTTTTAATTTCATTTTCTTGTGCTCCATCAAATACTGGAGTTGCAAGAGGAATTCCGTTTTTAAAATTATTTGCTAAACACAATATTTCTTCATTAGAAAATGTATCTAAATTTACTTTTTGCCGAAGATTATCTCCTAAATTAAAAGCTTTTTGTATAAATTTACGTAAATTAGATATACTTTCTTGATTTTTTAACATGTTATTTATTTTATCACCAATACCTTTTGCTGCCATACCTAAATGAGTTTCTAATATTTGTCCAATATTCATACGAGAAGGAACACCTAACGGATTTAAAACGATATCTACTGGAATACCATTTTCATCGTAAGGCATATCTTCAACAGGATTGATTTTAGAAATGACCCCTTTATTACCGTGTCTTCCTGCCATTTTATCTCCAGGTTGGATTTGACGTTTAACAGCTAAATATACTTTAACTATTTTTAAAACGCCTGGAGCAAGATCATCTCCTTGTGTGATTTTACGACGTTTTATTTCAATATTTTTTTCAAAAACTAATTTTAATTGATTATGTTGTTTTATTAGTCTTTCTATTTCTTTTTTTTGGTCTTTTTCTTTAATTTCGATAGATAACCATTGTTCAAATGGTATTTTATTTAGTGTATCAATATTAATGTTAAAAGATATAAGAGTTTTTTTAATATGATTAAATAAACTAGATTCAAATATTTTAAATTCTTCAGTAAGATCTTTTTTGATTTGTTTAAGTTGCATTTCTTCAATTTCTAAAGTTCTTTTATCTTTTTTTACACCATCTCTTGTAAATATTTGAACATCTATTACAGTACCAGATACTCCATTAGGAACTCGCAATGAAGAATCTTTTACATCTGATGCTTTTTCACCAAAAATAGCGCGTAATAATTTTTCTTCAGGTGTAAGTTGTGTTTCTCCTTTTGGAGTGACTTTTCCAACTAGTATATCTCCTCCAGTTACTTCGGCTCCAATATAAACAATACCAGATTCATCTAATTTTGATAATGCAGCTTCTCCTACATTAGGTATATCAGAACTAATTTCTTCTGCTCCTAATTTAGTATCTCGAGATATGCATGATAGTTCTTGAATATGAATAGTAGTAAAACGATCTTCTTCTACCACTCTTTCGGATACAAGAATTGAATCTTCAAAATTGTATCCATTCCATGGCATAAATGCTACACGCATATTTTGTCCTAAAGCAAGTTCTCCCAAATCAGTAGACGGTCCATCTGCTAAAACATCACCTTTTTTAATTTTTTCATTTAATTGAACACAGGGTTGTTGATTAATACAAGTATTTTGATTAGATCGAGTATATTTAGTTAAATTATAAATATCTATTCCAGCTTCTCCCGTATGCATTTCTTGTTCATTGACTTTAATAACTATACGAGAAGCATCTACATATTGAACGAAACCATTTCTTTTAGATACAATTGTTACACCTGAATCAACTGCTACTGCTCGTTCCATTCCAGTTCCAACTAAAGGTTTATCTGTTTTTAAAGTAGGAACTGCTTGACGTTGCATATTTGCACCCATTAATGCTCTATTAGCATCGTCATGTTCAAGAAAAGGAATTAAAGATGCACCGACAGATACAATTTGTTGAGTAGAAACATCCATGTAATCAATTTGATTAGGATGAAATAAACTAGATTCACCTTTATGTCTACATGTTACTAAATCGTCAATAAAATAACCATTTTTATCAATATTAGTATTTGCTTGTGCAATAATATATTTACCTTCTTCTATAGCTGATAAATAATTAATTTCTTCAGTAACTACACTATTTTTAACTTTACGATAAGGAGTTTCTAAAAATCCATATATATTTGTTCGAGCATAAACAGACAAAGAATTAATTAATCCAATATTTGGACCTTCTGGTGTCTCAATAGGACAAACACGTCCATAATGAGTAGGATGAACATCTCGGACTTCAAATCCTGCTCGTTCTCTAGTTAAACCACCTAATCCTAATGCTGAAATTCGTCTTTTATGCGTAATTTCAGATAAAGGATTATTTTGATCCATAAATTGAGACAATTGACTAGAACCAAAAAATTCTTTAATAGCAGCTGATATTGGTTTAGCATTTATTATATCTTGTGGCATTAAAGTATCTAAATCACCAATAGATAATCTTTCTTTAACAGCTCTTTCTACTCTTACGAGACCAATTCTAAATTGATTTTCTACCATTTCACCCACTGATCTAACACGTCTATTACCTAAATGATCAATATCATCTACTTCTCCTTTTCCATTGCGAATATCAACAATTTTCTTTATTACATCAACAATATCTTCTTTATTTAATGTTCCTGAACCTTCAATTTCTTGACGTAAAAGTGATCGATTAAATTTCATTCTTCCAACAGCAGAAAGATCATATCTATCTTCAGAAAAAAATAAATTTTCAAATAAATTTTCTGTAGCTTCTTTAGTAGGAGGTTCTCCAGGTCTCATGACTCGATAAATTTCTATTAAAGCAGTCATGCGATCATACGATGAATCTATACGTAATGTTTCTGATATATATGGACCATGATCTAAATCATTAGTAAATAGTGTTTCAATAGATTGACATCCAGATTTTTTTAATTTTTCTAATATTTCTAAAGATAATTCTGCATTAGCAGAAATAATTTTTTCACCTGTTTTTTCGTTTTTATAATCTTTAGATACGATACGTCCTAAAATATATTCAATAGGAACTATAATATTTTTTATATTATCATTTTTTAATTCTTGAATATGTCTAGCAGTAATACGACGTCCTTTTTTAACATAAATTTTTTCATTTTTTTTAATATCAAAAGATGCTGTTTCTCCTCTTAATCTTTCAGGAAATAATTCTAGTTCAATATTATTATCACTGATATTAAAAATATTTTTTTTAAAAAAGATATTTAATATTTCTTCTGTATTATAATTAAGTGCACGTAAAATAATACTTACTGGTAATTTTCTACGTCGATCAATTCTAACGAATAAATTATCTTTTGGATCAAATTCAAAATCTAACCATGAGCCCCGATAGGGAATAATTCGAGCATTATAGAGTACTTTTCCTGAAGAGTGTGTTTTTCCTTTATCACTATCAAAAAAAACTCCAGGACTACGATGCAATTGAGATACTACTACTCTTTCTGTACCATTTATTATAAAAGTTCCATTATTTGTCATTAATGGAATTTCGCCCATATAAACTTCTTGTTCTTTAATGTCTTTTACAGTTGCTTCTAACATTTCACGTTCATAAATAACAAGACGCAATTTTACTCTTAATGGAGCTGAATAAGTTGCTCCTCTTATTTGACATTCTTTTACATCAAATATATTTTCTCCTAAACGATAACTAACATATTGAAGTTCAGAATTACTGTTATAACCATGAATAGGAAATACAGAACGAAATGCTGCTTCTAAACCGTGTTGACCATCGAAATCTGGTTTAATAAATTTTTTAAAAGAATCTAATTGAATTGAAAGAAGATATGGTATATCTAAAACTTTAGGACGTTTGCCAAAATCTTTACGAATACGTTTTTTTTCAGTATAAGAGTAAACCATGGGATTCCTAATCTTGTTGACAGATAAGTTAAAACATTAATTTATCTTTGTGTCTGAAGGGGAGACAGTTTTAATGTTCTTTTTAAAGAATGTGAATTTTTTTAGCAAATTATTTGAACTTTTTGATCAAAAAGGCTGGTGAATTGAAAACACCAGCCATACTTATAATTTAATTAAACTATAACATTGAACATTTTTATTTAATTTCGATTTCGGCACCAACATCTTCTAATGTCTTTTTAAGTGATTCTGCGTCTTCTTTATTAAGATTTTCTTTTAAAATAATTGGAGCTGATTCAACTAAATCTTTTGCTTCTTTTAGTCCTAAACCAGTAGCACTACGTACAGTTTTAATAACTGAGACTTTATTTGGACCAATAGATTTCAAGAAAATATCAAATTCTGTTTTTTCTTCATTTTTATCATGTTCATTATGATTGTTACTATTCATCGGCATACTAGCAGAAACGCCAAACTTTTCTTCCATTGCTGTAATAAGATCTACAACATTCATAACTGACATTTTAGATATCGCTTCTAAAATTTGTTCTTTAGTAATAGACATGAAAATAATTCCTAATGACAAGAGGATGTATTTTAGATGTTGTTAATACATATAAAATAATAACCTTACGAGGTTTCTTTTTTCTGTTTTATAGCAGATAATGTATAAATAAGTTTGCCAGCAATTAATATCTTCATTGTTAATAGAAGTTTAATTATTGCTTCTTTATAAGTAGGCATCTCTGCAAGTTGATTAATTTCTAAATCAGAGAGTAATTTTCCTTCAAAAACTGCTCCTGTAATTTTAAATTGTTTATTTTTTTTTGAAAATTCTTTAAATAATCTCGCACAACTACCAGGATGTGTCATAGAATAACCAATAAAAGTAGAACCTTTGATTTTTTCTTGTAAACATTCAAAATTAGTATTTTTAATTGCCAAAGAAAGTAGAGTATTTTGAACAATACTCATTTTTACTCCGATTTTACGTCCAGATTTTCTTAATTGGTTGATTTTATTAACAGAAATATTTTGAGAATCTGCAATAATTACTGATAATGCTGTATTAGATATTTTATTAATTTTAGAAACAATTATTTTTTTTTGATCAAGATTTAATGCCATTTATTAGATTCTCCTTATTCATCTTTAGAGAAATAATTTTTTGCATTATTTTGTATAAAAAATTTTATATTTAAATAACGATATTTAGTTAGATTTAGTTAGATTATTTTATTCGGTAAATACAAATAAAAAATTTAGATAATAATTAAAAAAAAGGATATTATTATAATTAATTTTTTTTATAGCGTAAAGTAAAAATCATTTTGTTATATTGAGATAGTAGATTGATCAACGGTTAATCCAACACCCATAGTAGTTGATAATACTATTTTTTTTATATATATTCCTTTTGATTGAGGAGGTTTTGATTTATTAATAGATTCTAAGAATGTATGAAAATTTTCTTTTATATATTTTTCAATAAAATTAATTCTACCGATTGTAGCATGGATAATTCCATTTTTATCATTTCGATATTGGACCTGACCTGTTTTTGCATTTTTAATTGCTTGAGCTATATTTGTAGTAACAGTTCCTAATTTAGGATTAGGCATTAAACCTCTTGGTCCAAGTATTGAACCTAACTGTGTTACTATTTTAATAGCATCAGGAGACGCAATAACAGCATCAAAATTGACTCCTTCTTTTTTAATATTATCAGATAAATCTTCCATTCCTATAAATTCTGCACCTGCTTTTTTAGCAACTTCAACATTTTTTCCTTGTGTAAAAACAGCTACTCGAACAAAACGTCCAATACCATGTGGTAATATAGTCACGCCTCTTATATTTTGATCTGATTTTTTTGGATTAATACCTAAATTAATTGCAATGTCAAGACTTTCATTAAATTTTACTTTAGATGTTTTTTTTAATATATTGATAATATCATCAATATGATATAATTTATTGCAATTAATATTTTCTTTAATTTTTTTCATACGTTTAGTTATTTTTTTCATTATTGCTCCTCAATAATTAATCCCATAGATTTAGCAGTTCCTTTAATAGATCGCATCATGCTTTCGATATTAGCCCCGCTCATATCATTTTTTTTTATTTCTGCTATTTCTCTAATTTGTGATAGATTAATTTTTCCTACTTTTTCAGATTTATTTTTACTGGATCCTGTTTTAATGCCAGATAATTTTTTTAATAAAATAGAAGCAGGAGGAGTTTTAATAATAAATGTAAATGAACGATCAGAATATACTGTGATAATTACAGGTATTGGAAGTCCTTTTTCCATATTTTCTGTTTGTTTATTAAATAATTTGCAAAATTCCATAATATTTATACCTTTTTGTCCTAAAGCAGGTCCAATAGGGGGACTAGGATTAGCGGTACCAGCTGAAACTTGCAGTTTAATGTATGATTGTATTTTTTTTGCCATATTTTTCTCTTTTTAAAATTTTTTTAATGTTTTTCTACTTGTCTAAAATCAAGTTCTACAGGAGTAGATCTTCCAAAAATAGAAACAGATACTTTTAGTCTACTTTTTTCATAGTCCACTTCTTCTACTACACCATTAAAATCTGAAAATGGACCATCATTTACGCGAATCATTTCTCCTGGTTCAAATAAAGTTTTAGGTCTTGGTTTATCACCAATTTGACGCAGTCTATTAATAATAATTTCTACTTCTTTATCACTGATAGGAGACGGCTTATCCGATTTTCCTCCAATAAATCCTAAGACTTTAGGAATATTTCTAATTAAATGCCAAGTGGAATCTGTCATAATCATTTGAATTAACACATATCCTGGGAAGAACTTATATTCGCTTTTTCTGCGTTGTCCACCGCGAATTTCAACTACTTCTTGAGATGGAACCATCACATCTCCAAATAAATTATTCATATCGTTGAGTTTGACATGTTCTCTTATTGATTGTGCGACACGACTTTCAAATCCAGAAAAAGCTTGTAATACATACCACTTTTTATTTTTTTTTTTATACATATTTAGAACCTTATACTAATAATAAATGCTATGACATGGAATATTATACTATCTATAAACCATAATAGAAGAGATATTAGAACAGTTACAGAAATTATAATTAAAGTAGTATATAAAGTTTCTTTATATCCAGGCCATATTATTTTATTCATCTCTTGTTTTGACATAATTATAGATGATAGTATATATTTTCCTGTTTTTGTATATAGAAAAGTTCCTATTGCACAGAATATTAAAAAAGATATAATAAATATACGAATAAATAATTTTATGTCATAAAAATAGTATTTTATCAAAAACGATAAAATAAAAAAAAATAATATAGATAACCATCTTATTTTTTCTAATATTTTAGATTTATTTTGCTTATAGTTATTTTTATTCATACACACTCCTTAAAACTCTCAAAGAATAGTACAAAAAATATTTTAATATAGTAAATATTTATTTTTAAAGATTATATACTTAAAAAAATAAACTATTTTTTAAATAAAAATAGGTTGATTGATCATGAAGTAAATTGAGAATATTGCAAAATAAAGTATTAGGTGAGATTTATGATAAATGATTTGAAAATAATTTTTAATTAACTAAAACGATATCAAATAGTTTTATCATGCTGATACCCAGAATTGAACTGGGGACCTCACCCTTACCAAGGGTGTGCTCTACCTACTGAGCCATATCAGCAATTGTACTTTTTATTTCGTCTTATTGTATTGATTTATATTAGCGGATAGCGGGAATTGAACCCGCATCATCAGCTTGGAAGGCTGAGGTAATAGCCATTATACGATATCCGCATTTTTAATTTTTAATAATTTTATGGTGGGAGAAGGATTCGAACCTTCGAAGTCTATGACGGCAGATTTACAGTCTGCTCCCTTTAGCCACTCGGGAATCCCACCTAAAAAAATAATGTTTTATTATAATTTTGCCGGCTACCGGAATTGAACTGGTGACCTACTGATTACAAGTCAGTTGCTCTGCCTGCTGAGCTAAGCCGGCTTTTTTTTTAGATTTTAAAGTAGATTTAAAAGAATTATCTTTTTTAGTAAATTATATTATATAATTTTTCATTTTTATTGCAAGTTTTTTTATCTTAAATAGTTATGTTATATAAAATATTATGTTTTTAAATTGAAAAATTTTGATGAATATATTTTTCCGAAAGATCCGATAAAATCTATTTCTGGTTCTAAAGATATATGAAATTTTTTTAAAATACATGAATGTATAATTCTTGCTAATGTTATAATATCTTGAGAAGTAGCATTTTTTTTATTAATTAATATAAGTTTTTGTTTTTGATAAATACTCGCATCTCCAATTTGAATATTATGAAATTGATAATTTTCAATTAACCAACCAGCAGAAATTTTTACTAAACCATTTTTTTGAGGACAGTTCGGTATATTTTTGTATAAAGAGAGAAGTTGTTGTGATTTTTTTTTGGTAACAATAGGATTTTTAAAGAAACTACCAGCATTACCAGTTTTTTTGGGATCTGGTAATTTATTTTTGCGTATTTGACATATTATATTAAAAATTTGATATGCAGTTATGTTTTTTTTTTTAATATAATTATTTAGTGAAGAAAATATTATTGGTTTCCAATTTTTTGATATTTTTATTCCCACTTTAATTACAGCATACTTATGATTATATTTAGATTTAAAAATACTATTTCGATAAGAAAATTGACAAAATTTTTTCTGTATTTTGATGGTTTTATAGTTTTTTAAAGATAATATTTCAACATATTCACAGATATCTTTAAATTCTAAACCGTATGCGCCAATATTTTGAATAGCTGCAGATCCTATACGACCAGGAATTAATGCTAAATTTTCTAATCCAAAAATACCTAAATTTAAAGTTAATTTTACTAAATTATGCCATTTTTCTCCTGAAAAAACATGAATTAACCAAGAGTTTTTTTGTTCTGTTATTTGAATTCCTTTAATACGATTAAAAATCACGACTCCTATATAATTTTTTAAAAATAATATGTTACTTGCTTCTCCTAAAATTATATAAGGAATATTATATAATTTACATTTTTTTGATATTTTTATTAGATTATTAATTGTTTTTACGAAAACGATTTGTTTTGCTTTAACATCTATTGCAAAAGTATTGAGATTTTTTAATGATTGATTATAAAAACATTTTTTTTTGTACATAGTATACTAGAATAGTAATATATTAAATAAATATAGATATCTTTTACTTATTTTCATTAATATTAAATAATTATTATAAAAATCTATGGAGTGTAAAAATGAATGAATTTTTTCAATATCATCAGGACATAATAAAACAAAAAATTAAAAATATAAACAATAGTATACATTGTTCTTTTGAATTTTTTCCGCCTAAAAATACTTCTTTAGAAACAAAGTTATGGTTGACTATTGATAAACTTTCTATATTAAAACCAAAATTTTTTTCTGTTACTTATGGAGCAAATAGTGGTGAACGTAAAAAAACATATGATATTGTAAAACAAATAAATAAAAAAACAGGAATTATTACAGCAGCTCATTTAACATGTATTAATTCTACACCTAGTAAATTAAAAGAAATAGCAAAACATTATTGGAATAATGGAATTAAAAACATTATCGCACTTAGAGGGGATACAAAAGAAAAAAATTATAAACATACTATGTATGCTGTAGATTTAGTTAGATTATTAAAAAGAATAGCTAATTTTGATATTTCTGTAGCTGCTTATCCTGAATTACATCCAGAGTCAAAGAATATTAAATTAGATATGATAAATTTAAAAAAGAAAATTGATGCAGGTGCAAATAGAGCTATTACTCAATTTTTTTTTAATGTAGATCATTATTTATATTTTCGTGAAAATTGTATTAAATATGGAATTACAGCAGAAATTATTCCTGGTATTTTGCCAATTAGTGATTTTAAACAGTTAAAACGTTTTTTAAGTATGACTAATGTTCAAATACCTAAATGGATGTTTGAAATATTTTCTGGTTTAGATGATAACGATCGATTTACACAAAAAGTTATAGGTTGTACTATAGCAATAGATATGATACAGAAATTGTCTTCTGAAGGAGTAAAAAATTTTCATTTTTATACTTTAAATCAATCAGATATAAGTTATTCTGTCTGTCATATTCTTGGTTTATCATGTGGTTTGTCATGTTTTTAATAAACAAATTTTTATGATTTTTTCTATAAACATTTATCTAAAATATAATTATTTCATATATATATGAACATATTCAAATAAATCATTTTGTTGTGAAAATTTATATTTTTTTAGAAACAAGATTTATATAAATTATACATTATATTAATTTAAAAAAGATAAGTATATTCTACATACGATTATACTAGATTTGATAGTTATGGATTTTTAAAATCTTTAGATTGAGGTGTATTTATTTTTTTTTTTTTAATAATAAGAATATCATATTATTTTTGTTAAATAAGATAATTTTATAAAAAAATCAGGATTATCTTAATAGTATTTAAAATTTTATTCAAAAACTACATTTTAAAATAGTGAGTAGATGTTTGGTTGAGCATGAGTAAATTTTATCAGGTTTTATAAGATTGAATATGAAAAATATTAATTTTCTAAAATTATAAAGAAAAATAATTTTTTTAAAAAATTTATAAATAATTTAAAAAATAATAGATTTTAAATGCATAATTTAAACTAAAAAATTGTATTTTCATTTTATTCATTAATATAAAATTTGATACCAAGAAATATTCAAAAATATTATATAGAAATTTATAAAGAAAAACGAATAAAAAAATTAATTATGAATAGTATTTAATTACTAATTTAATTAATATTAAATAATAGTATTTAATACTAATAGTGTTCTACAAAACATGTTTTTAAATCTTATTTATTATTCTGCTTTTGAAAGAATAAAATATTTAGCAAGTTTAATTATTTTGAGTGTATAATTTAGATTTTTTTTTTGTGTTATAATTATTATTCATAGGTAGTTATTATTAGTTATTATTATTATAAAGCTAATAAAAGCTTATTAATAAAAGATAATATTATATAAAGGATAATATAATATAAAATTTATGAAAAATACTGTTGTTATGGATTAAAATTATTAATTAAAAATATTTCTACTTAATACTATGATATTTATTTTATATTATTTGAATACAAAACGTCATTTATAGTGAGGTATTGTATGACAAATATTTTAATTAAATTAGATAAGTTTCTGTTAGTAAACAAGTATAATATTCTTTTTTAAATAAAGCATCATTTAATTGTAAAAAATATTAAAAAATTATATATAAATGATTGATAAAAAAAATTATTTAGTAATCTTAAAATTTAACGCGCTACTGATACAAAAAAATATTTTCTACATTGTAATAATTATAAATGTATATCTAATATTGTTATAGTACTGTTAACAAAAATCTACTTACTATTGCTAATAAAATATAATATTAATACTAAATATTATCTTATTAAATATTAGTGAGAGTATATCTATCATATGCAATTGTGTCAAAATCTAAGATTAGATAAACATTCAAGTTTTTTTAGATCACTGAAGATGAAGAGATCGCATATTATTTAACATCCTATATTATTCAAGATCCTGTATAAAAAAAGATGTTTTTCTGATCATTCGTTCTATACGAATTATTCAAGATATTGTATTAATGCATATCCGTTTTCATTTCTTAGAATTAGAAATAGATTTAGTTACTACTTTAAAAAAAAACTTAATTTTTTTACCTAATAGACAGAAAATAGATAGAAAAATAAAAGAGTTACAGATAGATATTAATACAGATATTAAATAGTATTCAAGAAATAATCAATTGAATCAGATACTATTACAGATAGTATAATCAGTAGTATAATTATTCAAGTTAATGTAGTTTTACAAGATATTCAGATTTTAAATTCTTCCTTAGATAGATACAGTAAGTTAAAGACATTCCAATATTAAAATGATTATTTAATACTATCATCAACAATTCGATTTAAGTGTTTCTGTCGACTTATCATAAAAAATGAGTATAAATATGATGCAAAAAATAAATAAAAAAGTTGTTTTAGCATATTCTGGAGGTTTAGATACTTCAGCAATTATCCCTTGGCTTAAAGAAAATTATAATTTTGAAGTAATTGCTTTTGTAGCTGATATAGGACAATCTAAAAAAGATTTAGATGGAATTAATAAAAAAGCAATAGATTCAGGTGCATCTAGTTGTTATATTGTTGATTTAAAAGAAGAATTTATAGAAGATTATGTTTATCCTATTTTAAAAACTGGTGCTTTATATGAAGGCAATTATTTATTGGGAACAGCATTAGCTCGACCTATTATTGCAAAAAAACAAGTTGAATTAGCATTAAATATTAAAGCAGATTCATTATGTCATGGCGCTACTGGAAAAGGAAATGATCAAGTTCGTTTTGAAATAGCTTATTCAGCTCTTGCTCCACATTTGAATATTATTGCTCCGTGGAGAAAATGGAATCTTAATTCTAGAGAAGAATTATTACAATATTTATATAAAAAAAATATTCCAACTACTGCAACAGTAGAAAAAATTTATAGTAAAGATGAAAATGCTTGGCATATTTCCACAGAAGGAGGATTACTTGAAAATCCTTGGAATATATCTAATAAAGATTGTTGGAGTTGGACATGCGATCCTGAAGAGGCGCCAAATCAAGCTGAATATGTTTCATTATTATTAAAGTCTGGTTGTGTAGTATCAGTGAATAATATTAATTTAAAACCTTTACAATGTGTTCATGTTCTAAATCAATTAGGTTCTAAACATGGTATTGGTAGAATCGATATTGTTGAAAATAGATTAGTTGGCATGAAATCTAGAGGCTGTTATGAAACACCAGGAGGAACAATTATGATGACAGCTATAAAAGCGATTGAACAATTAGTATTAGATCGTGAAAGTTTTCAATGGAGAGAAAAAATTGCTCTAGAAATGTCTTCTGTAGTTTATGATGGACGTTGGTTTTCTCCAATACGTAAATCTTTACAAGCGGCAGCTGACTCATTGGCAGAAAAAATAACAGGAGAAGTTATATTAAAATTATATAAAGGTAATGTAATAGCTGTACAAAAAAAATCTCCTAATTCATTATATTCTGAAGAATATGCTACATTTGGAAAAGATCAAGTATATAAACAATCTGATGCAGATGGTTTTATTCGTCTTTTTTCTCTATCTTCAAGAATACGTGCACAAAATGAATTAAAATCATTTATAAAAAAATAAATTTTTTGTTAAAAAATTTTTATTAAATATTATATGCTATTTTATTTTTAATTTTTATAGAGACAATATATGGCACTATGGGGTGGACGATTCATTAATGAATCTGATGAATTATTTAAAAAATTTAATACTTCTTTAGCATTTGATTATATTTTAGTAAAAGAAGATATAACAGCTTCTATATCTTGGTCTAAAACTTTAATGAAGAGTAATATTATTACTAAAAAAGAGCAAATTAAAATTGAGCAAGCACTTTTTGAGTTATTAGAAGAGATTAAAACAAAAGATAAAAAAAACAATATTCTCTTCAGTAATTGTGAAGATATCCATAGTTGGACAGAAGAAAAACTAATTGATAAGATTGGAGAATTAGGTAAAAAATTGCATACTGGTCGTAGTCGAAATGATCAAATTACTACTGATTTAAAGTTGTGGTGTAGAAAAAAAATTTATATTTTGTTAGATAATTTAATAGAATTACAAAAAAGTTTTATTTGTCTTTCTGAAACTAATGAATCTGTTATTATGCCAGGATATACACATTTACAAAGAGCTCAGCCTATTACTTTTTCTTATTGGTGTTTAGCTTATATAGAAATGTTCAGACGAGATGTTAGTCGCTTAAAAGATGCTCTTAAACGATTAAATATAAGTCCTCTCGGTTCTGGTGCTCTTGCTGGAACTGCATGGGCGATAGATCGTGAAGAATTAGCTTTATCTATGGGATTTAATAGATCAACAAATAATGCATTAGATAGTGTATCTGATCGTGACTATGTAGTAGAACTATTGTCCTCTGCTTCTATTAGCATGATGCATTTATCTAGGTTTTCTGAAGATGTCATTTTTTTTAATTCAGGTGAAGCTAGTTTTATTGAATTATCTGATTCAATTACATCTGGTTCATCTTTAATGCCTCAAAAAAAAAATCCAGATGCATTAGAATTGATACGTTCTAAATGTGGCCGTGTTTATGGTTCTTTAATTTCTATTTTAGTTGTATTAAAATCTTTACCATTATCTTATAATAAAGATATGCAAGAAGATAAAGAAGGTCTATTTGATACAATTAAAACATGGAATGATTGTTTATGTATGGCAACATTAGTTTTAAAAAATATTAAAATAAATAGTGATATATGTCGTCGAGCTGCAGAAGAAGGATATTCTAATGCAACAGAAATTGCAGATTATTTAGTAAAAAAAGGATTAACTTTTCGTGAAGCTCATAAAATATCTGGTCAAATAGTACTACATGCAATTCATCAAAAAAAACCTTTACATTCGTTAAAATTATCTACATTTCATATTTATAGTACTCTTATTGACAATGATATATATAAACATATTACTTTAGAATCTTGTCTTAAAAAAAGAATATCAAAAGGTGGTGTAGCACCACATCAAGTTCATGAAGAAATAAGAAAAGCAAAAAAAAGATTAAATATTTTTTAATATATTTTTATTTCTATTAAAATACTATTTTATTTATATTAATTAACTAGCATTTAAATTTTTTAAATGCTCAGTTAATAAATTGATCAAACATAAAATATTAGGAAATATAATTTATGAAAGATTTATTTTTTTTTGCTAGTGAACATATTATATTAATAAGTATATGGTTTTTTTGTTTAATGATATTAATTTTTTTTTCTATTAAAAATATGTTTTTAACATCTAATATCATTAATAATATTCAAGCAATAAAATTAATTAATCAAGATAAAGCAATTATTATTGACACACGTACTGCTGAAATTTTTCAAACAGGACATATTCTTAATTCTATTAATATTCCATTAGAAAATATTTTTTTAGATGATATTAATGAAATACGAAAATATAAAATGTTTTCTATAATTCTTATTTTAAAAAATACATACGAATATAATCAGTGTATTAAAATATTTTTAAAAAATGGATTTAAGAATGTTTATATTTTAAAAAATGGTTTAGATGATTGGAATTTAAATCATCTACCATTAGTTGTTAAATAATTTTTAAAGAGATTCATAATAAGTAATTATTATACTAAATTTTTTTTAAAAATAAAAATAAATATTATTTCTTATAAATTAATTTTTTTTTGGATATATTATGTCAGATGAAAAAAGTAAAAAAGAATTTTTTGCAATTCAACGTATTTATATAAAAGATGCTTCTTTTGAAGCTCCTAATACACCACATATTTTTCATTTAAAATGGAAACCAAATGTTAATTTTAATATAGATCATAGTGTACAAGAAATAGAAAAAGACATTTTTGAAATAGTTTTAAAAATAAAAATAATAGTAAAAATTAAAGAGACATTAGTATTTTTATGTGATTTAGATCAAGCTGGTATTTTTTTAATTACGAACATATGTGAAAAAAAATTAAAGCATTGTTTGCATTCTTATTGTCCAAATATTTTATTTCCTTATGCTCGTACATGTATTTCAAATTTAATATCACATGGTAGTTTTCCTCAAATGCATCTAGCACCTATTAATTTTGATGCTTTATATGATAATTATATGAAATCAAAAAAAATATAAATAATAATTATTAATTAATTATATATAGTCATACATATTTTATAAATAATATAAAAATATTTTTAAAATTTTTTATAATATGAATTACATAAGGCGAAAATAATGTATCTTGAAAAGATATCCAAAATATGGAAAATAATACTTTATAAAACTGATTTATTAATAAAAAAAGAACCAATATTATCAGATTTTTTTAAAAAAACTATACTACAACATAATAGTTTGTGTAATGCTTTAAGTTATATATTATCTAATAAATTATCTACATCTATTTTTCCTACAGAAAAGATGTTCAACATGTTTAAAAATATATATTTAAATAATCATGTTCTTTTAAAATGTATAGTACGAGATATTGAAGCTATTATAGACAGAGATCCAGCAGTAAATGATTATTTAACTCCTTTTCTTTATTTTAAAGGTTTTCATGCTTTAGAAACTTATAGAATTAGTCATTATCTTTGGAATGTAGACAAAAAATCATTATCTCAATATTTACAAAGTAGAATATCTTCTGAATTTTCAGTGGATATTCATCCAGCTTCTCGGATTGGGTCTGGTGTAATTCTGGATCATGCTAATGGGATTGTTATTGGTGAAGGTGTACATATAGAAGATGATGTTTCAATTTTTCATTCAGTTACTTTAGGTGGTACGGGTAAAAATTTAGGAAAAAATAGACACCCTACTATTCGAAAAGGAGTTATTATTGGTACAGGAGCAAAAGTTTTAGGTAATATTGAGATCGGTTTAAAAGCAAAAATAGGTGCTGGTGCAATAGTTTTAAAAAATGTTCCTGCATATGTTACAGTTGTTGGCAAAGAGGCTAAAATTATTAATCATTTAGATAATAAAACACATTATTCTGAAGAAAAAAGAAGTAATATATCTTATTTGAATAGTTTTCAAAATGGCGATGGAATTTAGTTATTTTTTTTATATAAAATAAAAACTTCTGTTTTATTTAACAATACTTTTATAGAAATACTAATATTAGTACAGAAGTTTTATTTTATTCTTGATTTTTTTAATATTTACTCATCTAAAAAACTACGTAATACCTCTGATCTGCTTGGATGACGTAGTTTTCTTAAAGCCTTAGCTTCTATTTGTCGTATTCTTTCTCTAGTCACATCAAATTGTTTTCCGACTTCTTCTAACGTATGATCAGTATTCATATCAATTCCAAAACGCATACGTAGTACCTTAGCTTCACGAGCTGTTAAACCTGATAAAACATCATGTGTTGCTGATCGTAAACTTTCAGATGTAGCGGAATCTAATGGTAATTCTAAAGTAGTATCTTCTATAAAATCACCTAAATGTGAATCTTCATCATCACCAATTGGTGTTTCCATAGAGATAGGTTCTTTCGCTATTTTTAATACCTTTCTAATTTTATCTTCAGGAATAAGCATTTTTTCAGATAATTCTTCTGGAGTTGGTTCTCGACCTGTTTCTTGCAAAATTTGTCTAGAAATTCGATTAAGTTTGTTGATTGTTTCAATCATGTGTACAGGAATACGAATTGTACGAGCTTGATCTGCAATAGATCGAGTAATAGCTTGACGAATCCACCAAGTAGCATAAGTAGAAAATTTATAACCTCGGCGATATTCAAATTTATCTACAGCTTTCATTAAACCAATATTCCCTTCTTGTATTAAGTCTAAAAATTGTAAACCTCTATTTGTGTATTTTTTTGCAATAGAGATAACTAATCGTAAATTAGCTTCGACCATTTCTTTTTTTGCTCTTTTAGCTTTTAGTTCTCCAATAGACATTCTTTTATTAATATCTTTAACTTGTTCAATTGTTAAACCAGTTTCTTTTTCTATTTCAATGAGTTTTTTTACGCTGATAAACACATCTTCTTGAACCTTTTTTAAATTTTCAGACCATGGTTGATTTTTCTTTTGTTCTTTTATAAACCATGTATGATCGATTTTTTTAATTGGAAAAATTTGAATGAATTTTTTTTTTGGCATTTTACAAATTTCAACACATAATTTTATAATAATTCTTTCTTGTTTTCTGACTCTTTCCATCATATTGCGCATGCTATTAACTAAATGATCGAATTGTTTTGGAACTAGCCGAAATTGTTTAAAAATTTCTGATAAGTTATAAATTTCTAGTAATGAATCTTTATGTGTTCTATTTTTATTTTTAATTGTTTGATTAGTATTATTATATTGTCTGCGTAATGCAGAAAATTTTTCATTTGCTAGTTCTGGATCAATAGAATGATCATCTTCGTGATCTTCTTGATCTGATTCATTATTTTGTTCTTCTTCTAATAACTCTGAATTCATATTATGAAGAGTTGTAGGAGAAAAAATTTCTTCTGCATTTGGATCAACAAAACCTGTTATTATATCTGATAGTCGTATTTGACCAGTTTGAACACGATCATATTGATCTAAAAGATATGTAATTGCTTCTGGATATTCTGATACTGAGCATTGAACTTGATTAATACCTTCTTCAATACGTTTAGCGATATCAATTTCACCTTCTCTTGTGAGCAACTCAACAGTTCCCATCTCTCTCATATACATTCGTACTGGATCTGTAGTACGTCCTAATTCTGATTCGACACTAGATAATACTTGTGTTGCGGCTTCAACTGCATCTTCATCCGTATCTGTATTAATTTCATTTAAGATTAGATCATCAGCGTCAGGTGCTTCTTCAACTACTGGGATGCCCATGTCATTAATCATTTGAATAATATCATTGATTTGTTCAGAATCAATAATGTCTTCTGGTAAATGATCGTTAACTTCAGAATAGGTTAAATATCCTTGCTCTTTGCCGTGTGTGACAAGTAGTTTAAGTTGCGACTGTGGGTTTTGATCCATAATACGGTATCCAGATTGTATTAATTTGATGAATGTTAATTGACTATCATGTCAATAATGAATACTAAAATTATCTTAAAATTTTAAAGAGATCAATAAATACTTAATATCTAAATATCTATCTATATAATTAAAAAGTTTAGTTGATGTTATATTTTTATAAAATTTAAATATTATTTTTTAGATAATGCCTGATTAATAGACCAAATTTCTTTTTTTTCATTAATTGTTAATCCTTTTATTCTTTCTTGAGTAATAAGATATTCTTGTCTTTTTTCTAAAACTTTATCATATATATTCATTAATAAATCTAAAAACATATTTTGAATTTCTTCCTGAATAATCATATGGTCCCATGTAGATAAGATTTTTAAAATATTAATAATTTTTTTATTTCTATATAATTCTAATAATTGACCTGTATTTATATTAGGATGTTCAAGACATGTTTTTAATATTTCAAGAAAAATAGGAAGCCCTTTTAATTTTAAATTTTGAAATTTTATTATTGAAGGTACTATTTTAGATAAATTTGGATTTTGTACAAGTAAACCTATTAGTATACGCATTGGAGTTCGTTTAATTTGAAAATATGATCGATTTTGTTTTTGCATCTCTTTTTCATATAAAAATTTTTTAAATTGATTATCATCTAAAATTCCTATCATTCTTGCTAATATTTGACGTAAATAAATACGAATTGTATCACTAGAAATAGTATTAATTAAAGGTAAAGCATAAGTGCTTAAATAAAATTTATCATCATTAGATGATAAATTAATGTTTTTTAATATATTTTTAAAAAAAAATTGTGACATAGTTATTGCATGATTAATTCGGATTTGAAATTTTTCGCTACCTTCTTTTCTAATAATACTATCAGGATCTTCATTATTTGGTAATAAAATAAATTTTAATGTTTTTTTTTCTGATATATACGGTAAAGCTTTTTTTAAAGTTTGCCAGGCTGCATTTTTTCCGGCTTGGTCACCGTCATAACAGTATATAATTATATCTGTATTTTGAAAGAGCAGTTGAATATGTTCACTAGTTGTTGCAGTACCTAATGAAGACACGACATAATTGATATTATATTGTGTTAACGTAATAACATCAATAAATCCTTCGACAACTAATAAGTATCTAGGTTTAGAAAATTTTTTTTTAACTTGATATAATCCATAAATTTCTTTTCTTTTATGAAAAATATATGTTTCAGGTGAATTGAGGTATTTTGGTGGAATATTATTTAATGTACGACCGCCAAAACCTATAATTCTACCATGATGATCTTGAATAGGAAATATTATACGTCCTTGTAATCTATCATATTTATATCCTTTTTTATTAATAGCGATTATATTATGTATCAGTAATTCTTCTTCAAATTTTTTGGTAATATTAAGTTTTTTATGAAAATCGTTCCAATATACACTAGAAACTCCAATTAAAAAATCATCAATCATTTTTTGATTAATACCTCTATCAGACAAATATTTTTTTGCTGAATTAGTAAAGAGAATATTTTTTTGATATAATTTACACATTTTATTCATTAATAAATATAATTTTTGTTTTTGAAAATATAAATTATTTTGAGTTGTATGTTCAAATGGAATTTTGACACCATGTATAAAAGAAAGTTCTTCAATGCTTTCTAGAAAACTTAACTGTTCATATTGCATTAAAAAATCAATAGCATTTCCATGTGCATGACATCCAAAACAGTAGTAAAATTGTTTTTCATTACTAACAGTAAATGATGGATTTCGATCGTCATGAAAAGGGCAATTTGTTTTATAATTTTGTCCATATTTTTTTAATATTACGCGTCTATTAATTAATTCTACAATATTTGTTCGAAATAGAAGGTCAGTAATGAAATGTTTTGGTATTTTTCCAGACATAATATATTTTATGATTAAATTAATTTCCGTTCTTAAAAAAGAACGGTGTTAGTTATGAGTTTTTGAAATTATTTAGTACATACGAATTCGTCTTGCATTTTCTCGTGTAAGTTTTTTAGCGAGTCTTTTAACGGCAGAAGCTTTTGCACGTTTACGTTCAGTTGTTGGTTTTTCATAAAATTCTCTACGACGAATTTCAGCTAAAATTCCAGCTTTTTCACAAGATCTTTTAAATCGACGAAGTGCTACATCAAATGGTTCATTGTCACGAACTTTTATTATTGGCATGTAAGATTGACCTCAATTATAAAAAAAACAAAATATATTTAAGATAATAGATCCTATATTAATTGATATTATATTGCAAAATATCATTTTTTATAAAATTAATTTATTTAGAAAATATTAATTAAATATTATTATGTAATATATTCTTATTTTCACATTTTTAAATTTAGGTATGACTTAATGAAAATATTAGGTATTGAAACATCTTGCGATGACACTGGAATAGCAATTTATGATAGTAATAAAGGATTGTTAATTAATGAAATATTGAATCAAAAAAAAATGAATAATATTTATGGCGGTATCGTACCAGAATTAGCATCTCGTGAACATATGAAATCAATAATTTTGTTATTAAAAAAAGTTTTTAAAAAATATAATATTTCTAAAGAAATTAATTTAATTGCATATACTGCAGGTCCAGGTTTAGTTGGGTCTTTGTTAGTTGGAGCAACATTTGCATGTTCATTAGGTTTATCTTTAAATATTCCAGTTCTTCCTGTACATCATATGGAAGCTCACCTTTTATCGCCTATGTTAAATTGTAAATCAATTCAATTTCCATTTATTGGATTATTGGTTTCAGGAAAACATACAGAAATTATTGCGGCGTATAAATTAGGTAAATATGAAATATTGGGAAATTGTTTAGATGATGCAGTTGGTGAAGCTTTTGATAAAACTGCAAAATTATTAGGATTAAAATATCCAGGTGGTCCAGAATTATCGAATTTAGCACGTCAAGGAATTAAAAATAAATTGTGTTTTCCCAGACCTATGATATATCATTCAAGTTTAAATTTTAGTTTTTCTGGTTTAAAGACTTTTTCTGCTGAAGTTATTAAAAAATGTAATAAAAGTATACAAGAAAAAGCAAATATTGCAAGAGCATTTGAAGATGCAGTAATTGAAACATTGTTAATTAAGACTAAAAAAGCATTAAAAAAGAAAAAATGGAATCGTTTAATTATAGCTGGTGGTGTTAGTTCCAATTTACGTTTACGTTATGAAGCTAAAAAGATGATAAAAAAACATTTTAATGGAACAGTTTTTTTTTCTGATTTACAGTATTGTACAGATAATGCTGCTATGATTGCATATCTCGGATTTATGCGTGCAAAAGAAGCAAATATTTCTCCATTAGAAATATTAGTAAAACCAAAATGGTCTATGAATGATTTATATTTTTCATGTAAATAATTAAATCTTTTATAGTTAATATTTGCATATTTTTATTTTCAGCAAATGAAATTATATCAGACGTACGTGCCATAGTCCCATCTTTATTAGTGAGTTCGCAAATAACTCCAAACGGTTTAAAGCCTGCTAAAGAAACAATTTCTATAGCAGCTTCTGTATGACCTGCTCTTGATAAAATACCCCCATTGTCAGCTCTCAATGGAAAGACATGTCCTGGTCTATTTAAATCGCTAGGTTTAGCATGATCAGAAATCGCAGTTTTTATAGTTGTTAATCTATCTTTAGCTGATACTCCAGTAGTAATTCCCTTAGAAGCTTCTATTGTGACAGTAAAACCTGTACGATACGTACTAGTATTTTTTTTTACCATCATAGGTAAATTCAATTGTTTGCGTGTTGATTCAGTGATGCATAGACATACTATACCGCTACCATATCGAATAGTTAATGCCATTTGTTCTACTGTCATATTTTCACACGCAAAAACAAGATCTCCTTCATTTTCACGTTTTTCATCATCTAATATAATAATTCCTTCACCAGATTGCAAAGCAAATATTGCTTTTTGAATTCGTTCTATAGGTGTTCCAAATTTAGACGGTAGTATTCGACTCATTATAATAATCTTAATAAGATAAGGTTGAACTAGTAGGAAATGAAACTTTATTTAATAAACTTTTATTAATTTAATATTTTATTATTTTAATAATTGAAACTAATTTATTGTATATTGAATTCAATTTAAGAGCAATCTAGAAATTTTAAGTTAAAAGAAGATTTTTAGTATTTTTTTCTGGTATTAAAATGATTTTTATTTAAAAAATATTACTGAATATTTAGTATTTACTATAAATATTGATTATTTAATAAGTTTTTTTAATATAAAATTTTTTAAAAAAATGATAAAATCATTCTTTATTTTATGAACAATTTAATGCTGTATTTAATTCATGAATTGTTAGTGTTTCAGTACCAATTTTTTTTATGACTATACCAGCTCCAATATTAGCATAAAAACATGATTCTTCTAAAGAATATCCTTTAGCTAAAGAAGCGGCGATAATAGCAATCACTGTATCTCCAGCACCAGTAACATCGTAAGCTTTATGAGAGCTTGCAGGAAAATGTATTGGTTTTTTTTGGTATTGAAATAATGTCATTCCATCTTTAGATCGAGTAATGAGTAATGCTGATAATTTAAGTTTATATAATAATTTCATTCCTCTATCTAAAATTTCATCTTCTTGATAACATTTTCCAACTATTTTTTCAAATTCAGAAAGATTTGGGGTCAATAAACTAGCTCCAGAATATTTTTCAAAGTTTATACCTTTAGGATCTATAAGTATCGGAATAGACATTTTTTTAGTAAAATGAATTATATTTGGTATATTCATTAAAGTTCCTTTTGCATAATCCGATAATACTAAAATTTTATGTTGTGATAATGAATTAATAATTTTTTGATATAATAAATTTTCATTATTAAAAAGATATTTTTCTTGCAAATCTATACGAATTAATTGTTTGTTATCTGATAAAATTCTAATTTTTGTAATAGTTTTATGATTTTTAATAGCAATTAAATCCTGATTAATTCTAATATGATTTAGTAATTTTTTTACTTTCATTCCTTCATTATCCATCCCAATATATCCAATAATTTTACAATCACCTCCAATTTTTGCAATATTTTTAGCTACATTAGCAGCTCCTCCTGGTTGTTCTTGAATCTCTTGAATTGGTACAATAGGAATGAATTTTTCAAATAGCTTATAATGATTTTTACTATACCAGTAAGAGTCTAGTATAATATCTCCAACAACTAGAACGAGCGCATTATTCAAATTAATTAATTTTTTTTTCATAGTTTAATCTCTACAATATGAATATTATCTTAAATAATAACATTTAATATGTTTTCATAAAATAAAAGTTTATCAACATTTATATAGATAAGATAATTTTTTATATATTTATATTTATTGTATTTTTTTATATATTATTTATTTATTATATTAGTATAAAGTTGAATTATTTAAAATAAAAAAATAATTCAGGTAATTAGATAGTATTAATTATAGAACAACTAGTATGAGAAATTAATATGAAAATATATCTAGTAGGAGGAGCAATTCGTGATGCATTACTTAATTTACCTGTTAAAGATAAAGATTGGGTTGTAGTGGGTGGTACAAAAAAAATATTATTAGAAAAAAAATTTCAACAAGTTGGTAAAGATTTTCCAGTATTTTTGCATCCAGAAACACATGAAGAATATGCTTTAGCAAGAAAAGAACGAAAATCTGGTAGAGGATATACTGGTTTTGATACTGAATATCATTCTAATGTTACTTTAGAAGAAGATTTAGTAAGACGTGATTTAACAATGAATGCAATTGCACAAGATGAATATGGTAATTATATTGATCCTTTTCACGGGCAAAAAGATATAAAATGTCGTTTAATACGACATGTTTCTGAATCTTTTATAGAAGATCCATTGCGAGTGTTACGTACAGCGAGATTTGCTGCAACATTAGTTCATTTAGGATTTACAATCGCAGAAGAAACTATGATTTTAATGAAAACTATAGTGAAAAAAAAAGAATTATCATATCTGACTACTAATAGAATATGGAATGAAACAGAGAAAGCTTTTAAAACACATAATCCGCATGTATATTTTCAAGTATTATATCAATGTAGTGCATTACATTTTTTTTTCCCGAAGATGTTTTTTTTATACGAAAAAAATTTTTTTTTCGATTATAGACTTTTAAAAAAATTTTATGATCATAATATAATATTCATGAAATTAGCTAAAATATCGATACAATATAAGGATATTGACATTCGTTTTTCTTATTTATGTCAATGTATTTTAGTTAATAATATTTATAAAAATTTTTCTAAAATATTTTTTGATATATCTTCTTCTTCTATTATAAATAATTTATGTAAAAATTTTCAGATTCCTTCATATATTAGAGAGATAGCGGTTTTAAATGTAGGATTTTATTACTTTTTAAATACTATTTATTATCAATCATCTGAAAATATTATAAAATTATTATTAAAAGTTGACGCTTGGAGAAAACCAGAACGTATTGAAAAAATAGCTATTTTAATTAATTTTGATTTTTTAAATAAATTAGAAATACAATATTTTGATATTCTACCTGGAAATTTTTTAAAAAAATGTTTTTCTATTGTTAGTAATATTTCTGTTCAATCTATTTTAAAAAAGGGTTTTCAAGGCTATCAAATTAAAAAAGAATTAATGCGTTTAAGAATTGAAAAATTAGAATTATGGCGTCATAAAAATATAAACTTTATTTTATTTAAAAAAAAATAATTTTTAATTAAATAATTAATTATTTAATGAAAAAAAATAAATTAATCCAGATATTGTAAAACGATATATTCCAAAAAATATTAATGATGTGTTATTTAATATTTTTAATAAAATACGAACAAATATTAAAGAAACTAAAAAAGATATGGTGAATCCTATAAAAAATATTGGAATATCTAATATTTTAATATTTGTTAAATGTTTTGATAAATCAAAAAAAGATACTCCAATTAATAATGGAACAGATATTATAAAAGAAAATTCTATTGCAACTGATTTTTTTATACCTAATAGAATAGCAGTTGCTATAGTGACGCCAGATCTTGAAAAACCAGGATATAAAGAAAGAATTTGAAATATTCCAATGATAGTAGATTGTAAAATACTGATATTATAAATATTATATATTTTATACTTTTTAGGTTTAAAGATTTCAGAAAAAAATAGTAATAATCCACCAGATATCAAACCAATAATAACGTTTTGAATATTAAATAATTTTTTAATTTTTTTATAAAACATCAATCCCAAAAATATTGTTGGCGCAATAGCACAAAGAATATGAATATTATTTATTTTTTTTTTAAGAATATTAGATTTTATTATTTTTAAAATTTTTTTTCGGAAGAAGTATAAAATAGATAAACTAGAACCTAGTTGAGTAAGTATTTCTAATATTTTTATATTGTTATTTTCTATGTTTAAATTTAAATAATAAGAGGCAATAATCATATGTCCTGTAGATGAGATAGGAAGAAATTCTGTTATTCCTTCTATGATGCCAATAATAATAGAAGTAATAATTTGATATAAATCAATCATATTTACTCCTTTAAATAACATAAATTATCATTAATTATAATAATAATTGAAAACGGTACTAAATAACAGCACCGTTTTTTTATATTAAAAATTAATTATATAAAGTTATAATAACTGTTTCCCCAGCAATAATGGCGCCAGATGATTTTTCAATTTTTTTAAAATTATCTATATTAGATATTACTACAGGAGTCAAAACAGATTTCGCATTATTTTTTAAAAAATCTAAATCAAATAAAATAATTTTATCTCCTATTTGAACTTTTTGTTTATCTTTAGCTATTGTGGTAAATCCTTGTCCTTTTAATTTTACTGTATCAATTCCGAAATGAACGAATAATTCAACATCGTCCTCTGAAATAATTGAAAATGCATGTTTGCTTTCAAATATTTTTCCAATAGTTCCATTCACTGGTGCGAGTATTTGATTTCCTATTGGTTTAATAGCAATCCCATCCCCGACAATTTTTTTAGAAAAAACAGGATCTGGAATATCTTCTATGTTTAGAATATCACCAGATATAGGTGCAATAATTTTTATTTTTTTAGAAAAATTGGTTTTTTTACTATTAAACAAGTTAGAAAAGAAACTCATTTTTTTCTCCTAATTACTTTTTTATATTATTTTTTTTCATAATTTTCTACCTTTTAATAATTAACAAATGTTTCTATTAAATGAATTATTTCTTTGATTGTTGGTAATGTTAATGCTACTTTTGCTAATTTTTGAGCATCTGAAAAATATGTTTGTCGAATGATTTTTTTAATTTTAGGAATATTTATAGAGCTCATACTAAATTCATCTAATCCCATACCTAATAAAAGAATTGCAGCACGTTCATCTCCTGCAAATTCTCCACACATGCCAGTCCATTTACCATGTTCATGTGAAATGTTTATTACTTTTTGAATTAATTTTAAAACAGCTGGATGCATGGGATTATAAAGATGTGAAATTAATTTATTTCCTCTATCAACAGCTAAAGTATATTGTGTTAAATCATTAGTACCAATACTGAAAAAATCTACTTCTTTAATTAAATATTTTGCAATGATAGCTGAAGATGGAGTTTCAATCATAATTCCAATTTTAATATTTTTATCAAATAATATATTTTTTTTATTTAATATATCTTTTAGTATATTTATCTCTGATTTTAATAATCTGATTTCTTCTACAGATATTATCATAGGAAATAGAATACATATTTTACCAAAAGCAGAAGCTCTAAGAATGGCTTTTAATTGTGCATGTAATATTTCTTTACGATCTATTGAAATACGTATAGCTCGCCATCCTAAAAAAGGATTTTCTTCTTTTGGCAAGTTCATATAAGGAAGATCTTTATCGCCTCCAATATCCATTGTTCTAATGATAACAGCTTTATTTTGCATTGATTCTGCAATTTCTTTATATGCTTGAAATTGTTCATTTTCAGTAGGTAAAGAATTTCTACCCATAAATAAAAATTCAGTACGATAGAGACCAATACATTCTGCACCATTATTTTTTGCAGAATTAATTTCTTGTAGATTCCCAATATTAGAACCTATTTTAATACTATGACCATCTAGAGTAGTCGCAGGTAAATTTTTTAAAATAATTAATTTATTTTTATTGAAGAAATATTTTCTTTGTATTATTTTTTTTTGATTAATTAATTCATCTGATGGATTAATAAAAATTTGATTATTAATAGAATCTAAAATAATATTATCATTATTGTTTACTATTTTTGTAATATTACCTGTTCCTACAATAGCAGGAATTTCTAAGGATCGTGCCATAATAGACGTATGTGATGTTTTACCTCCCAAGTCAGTAATAAATCCTAAAATATATTTTAGATTAATTTGAGCTGTTTCAGATGGAGTTAAATCTTTTGCAATTAAAATTACTTTTTTATTTATATTATTTAAATCTATAATATTGAGATTAAGTATATTTTTTAATAAACGATTTCCAATATCTCTTACATCAATTGCTCTATTTTTTAAATATTCATCTTCTAGATTTTCTAATGTTTTAGCTTGTCCTTCAATAATGATCTCAGTAGCTGCAGCGGCAGATATGTTTTTTTTTTGTATAAGAGATATTATTTCTTGTTCTAATTCTTCATCTTCGAGGAGCATGATATGACCTTCAAAGATACTTTCTTTATTTTCTCCTAAATTTTTTTTTGTCTTAATTTTAATTTCTGTTAATTGTTTTATTGATTTTTTTCTACCTTCAAAAAATTTTTCTATTTCGTTTTTAATATCTTTAATATTAATTAAATTCCGGTTAATAACAATTTTTTCTTCTTTTAGTAAAAGAGCTTGTCCAAAGGCTATACCCGGTGATGCTAAAATGCCTGAAATCATAACATGACCTTTAATAATAAATTGTGTCTATTTAGAGATAAAAATGACGTGTCAGGCGAATATATATTTGTATAAATTCATTAGAATTAATGTTTTTATTACATCTAATTGTTTTAGAAAATTTATAAAAATTTTTCTTTAATTAGAAACTATTCTAGTTCTGTCATTATTGCGGATAAATGTTTAATAGCTTTTTCTTCATCTTCACCTTCAGCTGAAAGTGTAATCAGACTTCCTTGAATTAAACCTAATGTTTGAATTTTAAATAAACTTTTTGCGTTGACTGATTTACCATTATAAATAATAGAGATATCAGAAATAAATTTTTTTGCTTCTTTTACAAATTGTGCAGCTGGACGAGTATGTAGCCCATGTGGTGCAGTTATTGTGATTTGGTTTGTAACCATTTTTTTTCCTTTAAAAATATTTTTTTAAATAATATTTCTATATATGGTTTTAATAATTTTTCTATTTTAAAAATATAAAAATATTATTTCTATAATTAAAATAAGATTTTTTATTTTTTTATTGAAAATAATATGATAGTACATTTATTTATTTTGTAATTAAATTGGAAAATAGTTCTGTACTCAAATAACGTTCTCCTGAAGAAGGCAAAATAACAACTATTTTCTTGTTTGAAAATATTTTTTTTTGTTGTATTTTGAGAGCAGCACATAAAGCAGCACCAGAAGAAATTCCTGCTAATATTCCTTCTTGTTTCATTAGCTTTCTAGCCATTTTAATTGATTCTTCACTAGAAACAGTAATTACTTTATCAATTAAGGTTAAATCTAAATTTTTAGGAATAAAGCCAGCACCAATACCTTGAATTTTATGTGGTCCAGGTGTTATATCTTTTCCTGTTAAAAATTGTGTAATAACAGGAGATTCAGAAGGTTCAACAGCGACACTAATAAAATTTTTCTTACCTTGAGTGATTTTTATATATTTTGTTATTCCTGTAATAGTTCCTCCTGTTCCTACAGCAGAAATTAAAATATCTATATTTCCTTGGGTATCATTCCAAATTTCTGGACCAGTAGTTTCTTCATGAATTTTAGGATTAGCAGGATTTTCAAATTGTTTTAATAAAAGATATTTTTCTTTATTGTCTAATACAATATTATTAGCTTTAGAAACAGCTCCTTGCATACCATATTGTCCATCGGTTAGTATTAATTTAGCACCTAAAACTTGCAGTAATTTTCTTCTTTCAATAGACATTGTATCAGGCATAACAAGAGTTAATTTATAGTTTCTTGAAGCAGCGACATAAGCTAATGCTATTCCTGTATTACCACTAGTGGCTTCTATTAATTCTACATTTTTATTTAAATTTCCATTTTTTTCTGCAGTCCATATCATATTAGCACCAATTCGGCATTTTACACTAAAACTTGGATTTCTTGATTCTATTTTTACTAAAATTTTTCCTTTTCCTATAGTGTTTAAACGTACTAAAGGTGTATTTCCAATAGTTAAAGAATTATCTTTATATATTTTACTCATTTTTTTCCTTATTTTTAATAGTAATTAGTAATTTCATTATACTTTTTTTTTATAATTTTTAAAAAATTCTACTTTTTATTATGAGTAAAAATTATATAATAAAAATATTTTAAAATACCAATGTTATTCATTCATAAATTTTGAGATAATCTATTACTTTATAAGTATTTAAATAATAAATCTATGACATCCGTAAAAAAGAAAATTGATCAACTCAAAAAAAATATCTTAAAGTATGAATATTTTTATCATACATTAAATCGACCAATTGTTTCTGATGCAGAATACGATTATTTGTTAGAAAAATTATATAATTTAGAATCGAATAATAAAGAATTGATTACTTTAGATTCACCTACTCAGAAAATAGGAGCGCAATTATTAGAACGATTTAAAAAAACTAAACATTTTTCTCCTATGTTATCTTTAGAAAATACATTTGATTTTAATGGATATTTAAATTTTAAAAAAAGAATTAAAAAAAATGTTGTTTTGAATAAGAAACTTGTTTTTTGTTGTGAACTTAAAATTGATGGTATAGCTATTAGTATAATTTATGAAAAAGGAATACTTATACGTGCCGTAACTCGAGGTGATGGTTTAACAGGCGAGAATGTTACTCATAATGTTAAAATGATCAAATCAGTGCCTTTAATTTTGAAAGGTATAAATATACCTGAAAGAGTAGAAATTCGAGGTGAAATATTTATGTTAAAATCTGATTTTATAGATTTTAATAAAAAATATATAAAAAATAAAAATCAATTTTTTTCTAATCCTCGCAATGCTGCTGCAGGTGCATTACGTAATATTAATCCTAAAATAACATTAAAAAGAAAATTAATATTTTCATGTTATACATGTATTTTATTTCCAGATACTTCTCATATATTTAATACTCATTATGAACGACTTATGCAATGCTTAAATTGGGGGATACCTGTTAATAAAGAAATAATGCTTTGTGTAAATGATGAAGATATTTTATATTTTTATAAAAAATTTTCGGAAAAAAGAAAGAATCTTGATTTTGATGTAGATGGAATTGTGATTAAAGTTAATTCCATAGAATTACAAAGAAAATTAGGATGTAATAAGAAATTTCCTAAGTGGGCTATCGCTTTTAAATTTTTGTCTATAGAAAAAATTACATTATTGAAAGATGTAAAATTTCAAGTTGGTAGAACAGGTGCGATTACACCTGTAGCGTATTTTGATCCTATATGTATATCTGGAGTAATGATTAGAAAAGCTTCATTATATAATAAATATGAAATAGAAAAATTGGATTTACATACAAATGATTCTATTGTAGTTTGCCGATCCGGTGATGTAATACCGAAAATATTGAATGTTGTAGAAACATTACGTTACGATCATGAAAAAAAAATTGTTTTTCCTGAATATTGTCCTGTATGTAAAACAAAACTATTAGAAAATAAAGAAGAAAAAATAATTCGATGTGATTCTGGATGGACATGTGATGCTCAAAAAAAAAGGGCATTCGAACATTTTTTTTCAAAAAAATCTTTAAATGCAATTGGTTTTGGTCCTAAAATTATTAATGAATTAATTGATAAAAAGTATGTTAAAGATCTTATAGATGTTTTTTATCTTAAAGAAATTGATTTAATGAAATTAAATAATATAGGACATCGAAAAAGTGTAAATATTATTAATGCAATTCATCAATGTAAAAATACTACTTTTAAATCTTTTATTTTTGCTTTAGGTATCTTTAATGTAGGTGAAAGCATTTCTGAAAAAATAGCAGATTATTTTGTGAATTTGGAACGATTAATGAATGCTGATATTGCAGAATTAAATTCAATACCTGGAGTCGGTAAATCTATAGCAAAAAATATATATAACTATTTTTCTCTCATATCGAATCGTCATATGATTGACAAATTAATAAATGAAATAGGTATTTTTTGGAAAAATTCAGGAATATCTCAGAAAATAATCAAATATGATTTCTTTTTTAATAAAAGAATTGTGATCACTGGTATTTTAAAAGATATATCTAGGTCTGAATTAAAAAAATTATTAATAGAATCAAATGCTCAAGTATTAAATAATGTTTCTAAGAATATAGATTTTTTAATTTGTGGAAAGAATTTTGGTGTAAAATTATTTCAAGCACAAAAATTAAATATTATAATTATTAATGAAGAAGAGTTATACAATTTAATTAATTTACATGATTTGAAAAAAAATAATTAAAGATTATTTTTTTGGGTCGTGCAGGATTTGAACCTGCGACCAATTGATTAAAAGTCAACTGCTCTACCAACTGAGCTAACGACCCTTTTGAAACTGTTTTATTTTTAATAAAATTTTTATGACGAATATTCTTATAAAAATTAAATTATAAAGATCATAAAAAGTAAGAGTATAAATATAAATATTTTTTTGGTAGGTGATGACGGACTCGAACCGCCGACTTCCTCCGTGTAAAGGAGGAGCTCTACCAACTGAGCTAATCACCTAATTTATGTTACTTATATTATTATTGTAAAGCGTGAAGTATAAGAGTCAATCTTTTTTTTTTAAAATGATATTTGTTTGTTGTAAATTTAGTCATAATGATTAAATTATACTCTATTTTGATAGATAAACATACAAGAAATGTATTTATTATTGTTATATTAAGTTAGTACGATATTGAAATAAATATTAAAGCTATAAGGAATTTATGAAAATAAAAACTCGTTTTGCACCTAGTCCTACTGGAAATTTACATATTGGTAGTATTCGTACTGCTTTATACTCTTGGTTGTTTGCAAGACATCATAATGGAAAATTTATACTTCGTATAGAAGATACTGATCTAAAACGTTCAGATATATTATCTTTGAATTCTATTTTGAATGGATTAAAATGGTTAGGTCTTGATTGGGATGAAGGTCCTTATTTTCAAAGTAATCGATTATGTAGGTATAAAGAAGTAATAAAACTAATGTTAAATAAGGGAGACGCATATGTATGTATTTGTTCATCTGAAAGTTTATTAAAATTAAGGAATAAGCAAATAAAAGAAGGTATTAAACCTCGTTATCCAGGAATTTGTAGAAATTTAAAAATTAATCATTTATTAAATAAAAATTATGTCATAAGATTTAAAAATCCACTTTATGGAAAAGTAATCTTTGACGATAATATTAGAGGGAAAATTATTTTTGATAATACTGAATTAGATGATTTTATTATTCAACGTTCAAATGGTATGCCTACTTATAATTTTTGTGTTGTAATAGATGACGCAGATATGAATATTACTCATGTTATTCGTGGTGAAGATCATATTAATAATACACCTCGTCAAATTAATATTTTGCAATCTTTAGGTTTGAAAATACCTATTTATGCTCATTTATCAATGATTTTAGATGAAGAACGACAAAAGATTTCTAAAAGAAAAAATGCTATAAATATACTTGAGTATCGTAAAAATGGTTTTTTGCCTGAAGCATTATTAAATTATATTATACGATTAGGTTGGTCTCATGGTAATCAAGAAATTTTTAATAAAGAAGAAATGATAAAATTATTTAATTTAAAATCTATTAGTAAATCATCTAGTATTATAAATACTAAAAAGCTTTTATGGATGAACAAATATTATATTAATCATTTATCATTGAATTATATTTCCGATACTCTTTGTGAATATATGAAAAAAGAAAATATTAATATAAAAAATGGTCCTGATTTAATATCTGTAATAAAATTATTTTCAGGTCGTTATTATACTTTAAAGGATATGACTAAATCGTTTCAATATTTTTATGAAGAATTCAGTACCTTTGATAAAAGAATAAGAGAAGAGTATTTTATAACAGATAATTGTTTGATTTTAGAAAAATTTCACAAAAAAATTGCAAGTTTATTTTGTTGGAATTGTGAAAATATATCGATTGTTATTAACAATATTATAATAGAAATGAAAGTTCAAAAAAAAATAGTGAATACGTTACTACGTATTGCTATGACAGGTAGTACGTCTTCTCCGTGTATTAGTTCTGTAATTTATTTAATAGGACAAAAAAAAACATTATCTAGAATTCAAAGAGTAATAAGTTATATCAATAATTTATAAAAATCACAAAAAACTGTCAATGTAATAAAAAATAATTATAAAATAACACCAATTTGAAAATAATTTATAAAGAATTTAATTCTTATCATTATTTTTAGTAAAATGATTGCATTAGTTAAAAACGATAATGATAAAATATAAAATATTTTTGCAAGATTTTTAATTTATACATTCTTAAAAATAATTATAGAATAAAGTATAAAATGAAAATAAACTATTATTATATAAAAATAATATTGACAGAATTCACCTGTTTTTATATTGTAATATTTTGGGGCTATAGCTCATTTGGTAGAGTACTTGCATGGCATGCAAGATGTAAGCGGTTCGAATCCGCTTAGCTCCAGTAATTTTGTATATTATTATCATTATTAAAAAAATAAAAAAATAAGTATGAAAGTATAGCTGATACTGTGCTAGTTAGCACAGTAGAAAAATTATACATCTTAATAAAATATATCTATATCTATTAAATTTGTTGATTCATTATCTCTTCATAAGCAGATACGATTTTATTTCTTATCTGAATAGCCATTTGTATAGAAATAGAAGATTTTTCTAAATTTATCATGACATCATTTAGAGAGATTCCAGGTTGATTTAATATGAATTTTTCAGCATCAGCTTTTGCGTGATTTTGAATATTACTTATTTTCCCTAAACCTGTTTTTATACAATCTATAAAAATTTCATTAAATTCTTTTTTTTTTGTATTTGGATGTGTTTCGAATTGTGTTTTTAACATTGTTTCTGGATAATTTATATTATTAATAAACATAATCTTCCTATACCTTTATGTGTTTTTATACTTTATTTTTTGAAATATTATCATAATATATCTTTTAAGATAAATATTTCAATAATTATATTAAAAATAATATTTTTTTTTGATATATTATTACGCAATAATTTAACTAAAATTAATTTCATAAAAATACTTTTATTCTAAACAAAAACAAGTATATTACAAGTATATTTTAATAAATTAGTGAATTATTTTATTGTCATTAAATTGTACTTAGAACTAACTATTCAGATAGGAAGATTTCATGAATTTCAGCGCTATAGAAAATTCAGTATTACATGAGAAGAAAAAATTAAGTGATTTTTTATCTCGTTTTTTTAAAAATTCTCGTATTTTGATTATTTTGTTAATAGCTGCAGTTATTACTGCTGTTTCTGTTTCAATATGGATTAAATCTCCCGATTATCAAATTTTATATAATAATTTATCTGATGAAGATAGCGGAACTATTATTAATGAATTAAATCAAATGAAAATTCCCTATCAATTAACTGATATTTCTGGTCAAATATCAGTACCTAAAAATAAAGTTTATGAAATTCGTTTACATCTAGCAGAAAACAATCTTCCTAAAAGTGGAGGTATTGGTTTTGAATTACTAGATAAAGCAAAATTTGGAGTTAGTCAATTTAACGAAAAAATAAATTATCAACGTGCTTTAGAAGGAGAATTAGCTAGAACTATTAAAAGAATTAATATTGTAAAAAATGCTAGAATACATATAGCTTTTCCTGAATCGTCATTATTTTTACATAATAAAAAACCATCATCAGCTTCAGTAGTTTTAGAATTACAAAGTGGATACCAATTAGATTCAGGACAAATTAATGCAATATTACATTTAGTTTCAAGTAGTATATCAAATTTACCTATAGATAATATTACTATAGTAGATCAATTAGGAACATTATTAAATCAAACTTCTCTAGAAAAAAATCAAGTAAATAACTTTAAATTAAAATATTCTGAAGATATTGAATCTCGTTATAGCAATAGAATAAAAAATATTTTAGAACCATTAGTAGGAATTGGTAATGTTTATGCTCAAGTAACAGCACAAGTAGATTTTAATTCACAGGAAAAAACACAAGAACAATATTCACCAAATACAAATCATCAAAATCAAGCAATTAGATCTCATCAAATAAGTATTCATGATCAAAGAAAACAAGATATAAAAGAAAATATTCCTAATTCTTTTTCTAATTCTAATCAGGATTTATATTCTAATAAAAATAAAACATATAATAAAAAAGAACTAGATTTAAAAAAACAAATTAATCATTCAAATAATAATAAATATACTCCTGTTAATACAAACATTAATCACGATCATACAATAAATTATGAATTAAACCATAGTGTATTACATACTAAAATGAATGTAGGAGAAATTAAGAGATTATCAGCAGCAGTAATTATTAATTTCATTAAAGATAGAAATGGTAAAATTATCCCCTTAAATAAAGAAAAAATAAAAAATATTGAAAAATTAACATGTGAAGCGATAGGATATTCAAAATCTAGAGGAGATAGTGTACATATTGTTAACGCATCATTTTTTAAAAATAATAAAATATTACCAATAAAGATTAATCATGATGAAAGAAACTTTGAATTATCAAATTTTTTATTTAATGTTACGCCATGGTTTTTATCTTTTATGTTTCTTTTTTCGTTATTAAAAAAATACATTTTTCCTATTTCTAAAAAAAATAATTTTAAAAATATAGATATTACTGAGAAAAAGAAAAAAGATATAAAAAACGAAAATAATTTAGAAAATGATACTTTTCAATTACATATGCAAAAAAATAAAAATTTAGATAAGTTAATTCATCAAATTTGTAATATATCTAATCAAAATCCACGTACTATAGCGTTGATTATTCGTGAATGGATGAGTGACAAAATATGATTTTAAATGGTACTGAAAAGAGTGCGTTATTATTAATGGCAATAGGAGCTGAACAAGCAGGAGAAGTATTAAAAAATTTAACTCCATTTGAAATTCAAGAGTTAATTACTTCTATGGTTAATATTAAAAGGATTTCAACTAAAAAATTACATGAAATTCTTTTAGAATGTTATGATATTGCTATAAAAAATAACACTTTTAATGATAATAATAGTGACGAGTATCTTCTTAAAATGTTAACTGAAGCATTAGGAGAAAAAAAAGGCAGTGCTCTTTTGCAGGAAGCATTAGAAGTACGTAATGCTAAAATATCTATTCAAGCATTAAATTATATGGATCCAAAAAAGATAGCTTTTTTATTAAAAAATGAACATCTTCAGATTATTACTACAATATTAGTATTTTTAAATAATAATCAATCAGCTCAAATTCTTTCGTTTTTTAATAATGAAAAACGTGCTGAAATTATATTGCGAATTACAGAGTTTCATGGGATTGAAGAAAATATTTTAATAGAATTAAATAAAGTAATAAAAAATTTGCTTAGCAATAAAAAACTAATTTTATCAGAAAAAGGTGGAGTTAAAACTGCTGCTAAAATTTTAAATTCTATGCAAATAAAAGAAGAAAAAGATATTTTAAAAAAACTTAGTATATTTAGCAAAAAAATTGCAAAATCAATTATCAATGAAATATTTTTATTTGAAAATATAGTAGATATAGATGATAAATATATTAAAATTGTTATTTCTAATTTAGAAAAAGAAAAATTATGTATTGCATTGAGAAATACTACTCAGGCTATTAAGGAAAAATTTTTCAAGAATATGCCAGAGCAAGAATCAAAAAATCTTGCTTTGAAATTAGACGAATCATCTTATATTTCTGATGTTTCTATTCAAAATGAACAAAAATTAATTTTAATTATGATTCAAAATATTATAAAAAATGGAGATATTTCATTAGAAAATTTGAGAGAGTATTATGTCTGATTCAAATTTGCAATATGATTTAAATTTACAAGAAAATTGGATGAAATGGTATCCACAAGAAATATTCTTAAAGAATTCTCAGAATAAAAAAAACATACTTTTTCATTTGGATAAAATGAATAAAAAAGATTTTTGTGTAAATATTAAAAATCAAGATTTTAGTTATGATGATAAGCAAGTAAAAATAAAAATAGATGATATTTTACAAAAAAAATATGAAGAAGGTTTTAAAAAAGGATTTTTAAAAGGTCAAGAAGAACAAGACAAATTAAAAGAAAAGTTAAATAATTTATTTTTTTCTTTTGAGAATGATCTTTCAAAGTTTGAAAATAAATTATATTCTGAGTTATTAAAAATAATCTTGAAAATATCATCTTATGTTATTGGAAAAAATCTTAATGTAGATAAATCTATTTTAATAAATTATATAAAAAAAATGATTAATGAAAATAGTTTTTTATTAAAAACTCCAAAGCTCATAGTTCATCCTGATAATAAAGTATTAATAGAAAATACATTTAACAAATTTTTACATGATCATAAATGGAGATTAGAATATGACGATAGTATTGATTTGAATGGTTGTAAAATTATATCGGAAGATAGTTGTTTAGATGCTACTGTTAATGCTAGATGGCAAGAACTATATCGTCTTATTTTTTCAGAGGAGTATTAATGAATTTAAAAATTTCTAAATTTTTTAAAAAACTTTCTTCTCTTGGAAATAAGATTGATGAATTATCTAATATTATTTGCTATGGTAAAATTATTAGTATTAATGGATTTGTTATACAAGCTTCAGGATTAAAAAATAGTTCTATAGGTTCAGAATGTTTTATAGAACGTATTATTGAAGAAAGTAAAAGATATTATATTATAGCCGAAATTATAGGTTTTTCAGGTAAAATAACTTTTTTATTACCATATGAAGAAATAAATGGTATATTACCTGGTGCTTATGTATTTTTAAAACCAGGAAATAAAAAGAATTATCTTGTAAAAAAAATTCCACTTAGTACTCAATTATTAGGTAGAGTATTAGATTCTAGAGGTGAACCTCTCGATCAATTACCGAAGATAGATTATAAATATTATACTCAAATCATAGCAAGAAACAGTATTAATCCTTTGCATAGAGTACCTATTACTAAAGTTTTAGATACTGGAATACGTGCTATTAATGGTCTTTTAACTATTGGAAAAGGTCAGAAAATAGGAATTTTTTCTAATTCTGGTATTGGGAAGAGTGTTTTATTAGGAATGATGGCAAAATATACAAAAGCTGATGTTATTATTATTGCATTAATTGGAGAGCGAGGTCGAGAAGTAAAAGATTTTATAGAAAATATATTAGATGCTAATAGTTTATCTCGCTCGGTTATTATCGCTGCTCCTGCAGATGTTTCACCAGTTTTAAAAATACAGTCTGTATCTTATGCAGTAAATGTTGCAGAATATTTTTTTCGACATAATAAAGATGTTTTATTGATTATGGATTCTTTAACTCGTTATGCTATGGCTGAAAGAGAAATTTCACTATCATTAGGTGAATTACCAGTTTCTAAAGGTTATTCAGCTTCTTTATTTTCAAAAATTCCAAATATAATTGAACGTACGGGTATTGTAAATAATACAAAAGGTTCGATTACTTCTTTTTATACAATTCTTACAGAAGGTGAAGATGAACAAGATCCCGTTGCATATCTTGCGCGTGCCGCATTAGACGGACATATTGTATTATCTCGTCATTATTCTGATTCTGGTCATTATCCTGCTATTGATATTGAATCTTCGATTAGTCGTATAATGCCTAATATTATTAATTCAAAGCAATATTATCAAGCATCTTATTTTAAAAAATTAGTTTCTGTATATCAAAAAAATAGAGATTTAATTAATATTGGGGCTTATGTTCATGGTACTGATTCTCTTGTAGATCAAGCTATTACAATGTGGCCAAAATTAGAAAAATATTTAAAACAAAAAATGTCAGAACAATGTGATTACAATTCTTCTTGTCAAGATTTAAATAAAATATTTCTTTAAATGTTTCCTAATATTTTTTTTGGATATATTAAAACATGGAATATAAAAAAAAAATTTTTTCTATTTTAGAAAAAATAGAACAAAAAAAAATAGAACAAAATTTAGTAAATATTAAAAGACTCTTTTTAAGAGAAAAAGAGCATGTTGATCAATTAAATATATTAATTGATTTTCAAAAAGAATATTTAAAAAAAATGAATGAAAAAATGAAATTAGGCATGAGTATCCATTCTTGGAAAAACTATAATAATTTTATTCTTCTCTTGGACAAAGCTATTCAGGAAAATTTATATTTTATTGAGAATAATAAAAAAAATATTCAAGATAATATAAAGATTTGGTCTAAACATCAAGTAAAATTAAATACTTGGACAAGTTTTAATAGAATTTATAAAAAAAAGATATCAAAAAAAATCCAAAAAATACAAGAGCAGATAATGAGTGATAATTTTATCCAATTAAAATATTTTAAAAAGGATGATCATCTTAATGTTAGAAACAGTAAATAAAATAATATATGAAGAAATAATTATTAATAAAGATAATAATTTTTTATATCCTTTGCATAACAATGTATTAAATAAATATTTTAATGAAAGCAGTGATGATATATCACTACAAAAAAAAAAATATGATGATAAAAATATTATTTATTCTCATTTTTATTTTTTATTAGATAATTTATTAAATATTTTCAGTAAAAAAGATGTAACATTAACTATTCAGAATATTAATTTTGTAAAAGATAAAAATATAAAAAAAAAAAAATAACGGTTGTAATAATTCTTTAGTATTAAATAGTTTTTTAAAAAAAATAAAAAATTTTAATATAAAAAACAATCACAAGATATTACCAAAACACATGTTTTCATATGAAATTAAACAAAATAAATATATACATTATAAAAAGAATAATTTAAATAATTTAAAAAAAATAAATCACATAAGTTCTTTAAGAATAAAAAAAGAATCTATTCAAAATAGAATTAATTTTTTTAAAGATAATATTATAAAAAATAATAATAATAAAAAAATAATTTTTCTATTAGACTTTCAAAACATTTTGTCTTTGTCTGAAAGAACAAATAAAATATACAGTATTTTTAATAATAAAAATACATCATATATTCTTAATAAAGATGATTCAGAAGCGTTAAGAATGCAAAAAGTGATATTAAAAGATTCTGAAAATTTTATTCGATGGAAAAATTTTATTAATGATAGAATACTTCTATTAATTGGAAATAAAAATAGTGAAGCAAAAATAAATTTTAGATCTAATCGACTTGGATATATAAATATTTTAATTCATATACAAGATAACGCAATAATATTAAACTTTATTTCTAAATATAATACAGTAAGAACTTTTTTAGATAATTGCATGCCATTTTTATGTAATTCATTAAAAAAAAAAGGAATAAAATTAGAAAAATATAACATCTTCAGTTCTTTACAACATCAAGAAATAAATAATTATACAAATTTTTCTGATAAAAATAATTATTTTTCTCATAAATATCCAAGAAAAACAAATATGTATGAAAAGAAAAATAATTTCCGAAAATATCCAATCATTGATTGTTATGTGTGACAATTAATATAATTTTTTAAAAAATAATTAAAATATTTTAATAGTTCACACTAATCAATGTTTTATTTTATATTTTAACAACTTTTACCTGTGAGGTTATAAATGGGGAAAAGTAACAATCTTAATTACAAAATTAGTGAATGTTATGTAAGTGAAAAAAATTTAAAGAATTTTTTACAAGAAGATGAAGTTGAAATATTAAACAAAATTAATCATTGTTTTATTAATGATTTTATAAGTTTTTTGTCTAATTTAATTCAGAAAAATATTGAACTAGTTTCATGTAATTTTAAAATAGGAACATATGATTTTAATGGTAGAATGATAAATAATCTTCAATGTTTTAATTTATTAGAAATATCTCCTTATGGAGAAAAATCATTTATTTTTTTTTATAATAATTTTTTATCAGTGATAGTAGATTTACTATTTGGAGGTATTGGAGATTTAAAAAATAAAAATAAAAAAACAACACATATTACAAATACTGATTTAATTTTTAATAAAAAAATCATAAAGTTTATTGCATCTTTTTTTTCTAATATTTATCAGAAATATTTTAGTACTGAAGTAAATTTTATTAATAAAAAAATATTTTTTACTAATGATATAGTTAATTTTAATAGAAATACTATTTTTTTAATTAAAAACTTTAATTTAAAAATTAAGAATATAGATATTTTTTTTGATATATTAATTCCGAAATTAATTATTCAAAAAATTAATATAAACAACCATGTTCAAAAAAATGATTATAATAATTCTATAGAAATAAATAAAAATAATATTTCTTTTCAAGATATATACGATGTAGAGTTGGATATTATTACAAAAATAGAATCTTTTTCTATATCGAAAGATCAATTATATAATTTGTCAAAAGGTGATATTTTACCAATTAAAAAACCTGATAAAATTATCGGATATATAGAAAATCAACCTGTATTTTTTGCTGATTATAAAAGATTTAATAAACAATATATTATTTTTATAGAAGAATTTATTAATAATAATTTGGAGTTAAATCAAGAAAAGGCAAGCTTTAATGAATAATAAAAACAAATATACTCAAAATGAAACAATGATTAGTTCTAAAAATAGAATATCTGAAACTGAATTTGTTAATGAAACTGATTCGCATAATCATGAAGAAAAATTAAATTCTTCTGAAAAACATATAAACAATAAAGAAATTATACTCAATACATCAGCTAAAATTACTGTAGAATTAGGTAGGTCTAAAATAAAAATTAAAGATTTTCTTCGGTTTTCTAAGGGAAGCATGTTAATTTTAGATAAAACTGTAAAAGAACCATTAGATATATTTATTAATGGTCATTTAATTGCGTCTGGAGAGATTGTAGTAGCAGAAAAAAAATATGGTATTCGTATTACTCATATAAAAAGTTCTTTAAAAAAAACAGATTTTTTATCTTAAAATTAAACATTTATGAAAAATAATTTATCTTTTGAATCATCATTAAATGTTTTTCAGGAAATATTTAATAATGAAAAATTTTTTCAAATATTTAGTTCTTTATCTGAAATAATATTATTAATATTAATTTTCAGTTGGTTGTTGAAGAAGATGTCTGCTTTTAAAATTAATAATATAATGTCTTGTATGAAAATTTTAGATAGATTATCTGTTGGACCTCATGAATCTATTATTTTAGTTGAAATTCAAGATATAAAATTAATTTTAGGTGTAACAACAAAACAGATTACTCATTTACATACATTTTCATCTATTTTAAAAAACCAGTCTATACAAGATGTACCAATAAAAAAAATGGATAATATTCTATTAAAAAAAAAGACTTTTAATGATTTTATAAAAAATTTTTCTAAAAAATTCTGGAAAAAAACAATGTTTTATCGAATTATTTCAATTTTATTTTTATTTTTATTATGTCCTACTGTACAAGCGGAAATACCTGGTATTACAAGTCATGCTTTAGAAGATGGAGGGCAAACTTGGTCTGTTCCTGTGCAAACATTAGTTTTTTTAACGTCTTTAACTTTTCTTCCAGCATTTCTTATAATGATGACAAGTTTTACGCGAATTATTATTGTTTTTAGTTTATTACGAAATGCATTAGGGACTCCATATATTCCATCGAATCAAATATTGCTTGGTCTAGCACTTTTTTTGACTTTTTTTATTATGTCCCCTACATTTGATAAAATTTATAAGGAAGCTTATATACCATTTAGTGAAGAAAAATTAAATATGGAAGATGCTATTGTAAAAGGGGCGGGGCCATTGAAAAATTTTATGTTGAATCAAACACGAACAACAGATTTAGAATTATTTTCAAAATTAGCACATATTTCTTCTTATAAAGATAAATATGATATACCCCTAAGAATTTTATTACCATCATTTATTACTAGTGAATTAAAAACAGCTTTTCAAATTGGTTTTACTATTTTTATACCTTTTTTAATTATTGATTTAGTAGTTGCCAGTGTATTAATGGCTTTAGGTATGATGATGGTACCACCTTCAACTATTTCTTTACCTTTTAAATTAATGTTATTTGTATTAGTTGATGGATGGCAATTATTAATTACTTCATTAGCGCAAAGCTTTAATACATAAAAATTTTTATTTTTTTGTTATATGTAATTTGTATGTAATTTAGTTTGTTGAGGTAGAGATATGAGAGGTATGAATTTATGACATCTGAATATGTAATGGAATTATTTCATAATGCGATGAAAGTATCTTTGATTATTGCATCGCCATTATTATTAGCAGCTTTAATTAGTGGTTTAATTATTAGTATATTGCAAGCTGCTACACAAGTTAATGAACAAACTTTATCTTTTATTCCAAAGATTATTGCTATTTTAGGTACAATAGTAATACTAGGACCTTGGATGTTAGGTGTTATGCTAGATTATATGCATAATTTATTTAATAATATACCATTAACTATAAAATAATGTTAACATTTAATACTTTAGAATTTATAACATTAATTAGTCACATTTTTTGGCCTATGGTACGTATTTTATCTTTTTTTTCTGTTACTCCTATTTTTCATAATAAATCTTTTAATAAAAAAAATAAAATTCTTCTTTCTGGCATTATTAGTTGGTTAGTATATCCTTTTTTACCTGAAGTACATGTAATACTATTTTCATTTTTTGGTTTATTATTATTTTTACAACAAATATTAATTGGTATTATTTTAGGTTTTGTTGTGCAATTTTTATTTGTTGCAATTAATTTATCAGGTGAAGTAATAAGTTTACAAATGGGTTTATCATTTGCAGCTATTTTTAATAGTAATATGCATATTGGTAATTCTATAATATCACGTTTATTAAATATTTTAACTTTATTGTTTTTTCTTATTCTCAATGCTCATTTACATTTTCTTGCTATATTAATTAATAGTTTTTATACTTTTCCTATTGATAGTTATTTATTAAATACCGAAATTTTTCTTGTTTTACTAAAATTTTCCAGTTATTTTTTTTTAAGTGGTATGATTTTTGTTTTACCGGTGTTAATCATTTTATTAATGATAAGTTTTATTATGAGTTTTTTAAATCGTTTTTCTCCTCAAATATCTATTTTTTCAATTGGTTTTCCATTAAATTTATTAGTCGGAATATTAATGTTGTATTTTTTAATTCCTAATATATTACCATTTTTTGAAAATCTGCTTCATGATTTAATTTTATTTATAACTGATACGTTATTAATGATGTGATCTTTTAAAAAAGTATAATTTTTTTTTAGGAAAATTATACTTTAATTTTTAATATTAATACAATTATTTTGTTTTATTTAATTTTTCCTTCATTATATAATACATGTTTTTGAATAATAGGATCATATTTTTTAAACATTAATTTATCTGGTGTATTTCTTTTGTTTTTAGTTGTGGTATAATAATGACCAGTTCCAGCGGATGAAATCATTTTTATTTTTTCACGAGTTTTTTTAGACATAAATTACCTTATTTTTTCAGATTGATTTTTTTTATTATTGTTTCAATACCATTTTTATCAATACAACGCATACCGTTAGTTGAAACACGTAATTTAATAAATTTTTTTTTATCAGCAATCCAAAATCGATGATATTGAATATTTATTAAAAATTTTCTTTTAGTAGCATTCATAGCATGAGATCGATTATTTCCAATCATTCTTTTTTTTCCAGTAACTTGACAAATACGTGACATAATTTACTCTCTTTTTTTTTAATTTTAATTTAATTAAAAGATAATTTATTGAAATATAATTTATTGATCATTTTTACATTCTAAAAAAGAAAGAGATAAGTTTAACATATTATAAAAAACTATAATAGTTGTTTAATTTTCAGTATATTTATAAAATTGTTTTGTAAAAGATAATATTGTAAATAAATTTTAATATGAATTTTTATATTTTATTAATTATTATTGATTAGTATTGTATTTTGTATTGAAAATATTTTATATTTTTAAACTTATATTAAATCAGGATAATTTTTATGAAAATATATCAGAGATTTTTATCCAAATCTTTGATTTTTTTTTCTATATTATTTATTGTTTTTTTATTATTTATAGAAAGTAATATTGGTTTTAAATGGATTTTCAAATTTACTAATCGTTTTTTTGTGGAATTAAAGGTAGAAAAAATATCAGGAAATTGGCGTGATTTTTTATTAGAAAATATAAAATATGATGTTTTAGGCATTTCAATTAGAGCCGATAGTGTACACGTAAAATTAGATGCTACATCTTTATTTAAAAAATCAACAATTTTTAAAGAAATTCAAACAAAAAATTTAATTATTTTATTAAAAAAAAATATTTCTACTCATATTTCTCACAATCACACATTAGTTAATATCTTAAAAAATAAATTTTTTATTAAGTATCCCATAATTTTTAAAAAAATTGATATAGATCAGTGTTTTGTGCAATCATCAAAAATAAATATATTTTTTCAAAAAATTTTTACTGGTATAAAATTAGTTAAAAATAATATGATTATATCACCTACTTATATCAATAATGTCAATATTGTACTGTCTGATTTTAAATCGTCTCAAATAATAGTTAACAAAAAAAATATAAAAAAAACATCAGATTTAATTCAAGAGTTTATTAATACTAAAAAAGTATATAATATTTTACATATTCTTTCTAGTCCATTAAAAGTATTTATCCCGTTTAATTTGAATGTAAAATATGTAAATTGTAAAAAAGTAAAATTAATGAATTATAAAGATTTTAATTTATTTCAGATAGAATTAAAAGCACAAATAAAAGATAATATTTTCAAAATTAATAGAATTAACATTAATTCTTCTTTCTTTAAAATGAAATCTTTTGGAAAAATTATTTTTCATCATAATTCATCTATCTCATCTGTAATAAATAATAAAATCATCATACCTGAATTACATAACAAAATTATAAACATTTCTTTTAAGTCTCTTTTAAATAAAAAATTTATATTTATATTAAAATCTAAAGAATTATATAAGTTAAAAATTAATGGATCTATGTTATTAAATAATTTAGATTATCCATTTTATATTCAATTACATAGTAATTATTTATTTTCTCCTATTAGGCAAAAATATATATTCAATTATTATAGTTTTCATGGTTTTATAAAAGGAAAAATAAACAACTATCTTATATCTTTAAAAAATATTTTCCATATAACAGGATTACCTCTAATTTTTTTTCATATTCAAGGAAAAGGTGATTTAAAAAATATATTTTTTGAAAAAATAAAATTGTTTCCTCTAAAGAGAGATACAAAATTTTATAATGACAAAAAATTTATACAAGATCATATGCGATATAATAAATATATATTAAAATTGATAGGAAAAATGAATATATTTAGTAATTATAATAATAATATAAAAAATTTATCTATTCCTAATTTAAATTTATCAGCTAGTTTTATGAAAAAAAAAATATCTATATTAGGTTCTTTATACTATCAAAGTAATAATATATTAAATATCCCTCGAATAAATATGTTTATAGGAAGTAATAAGTTATCTTTACAAGGTTGTATAGGAAAAGAATACGATATTAATTCATCTCTTGATGCATATAATTTAGATTATGTTATTCCAAATTTAAAAGGAATAGTTAAAGCTCACGTAAATTTTCATAGTCATGATATGTTTCCTGTTTTATCAGGTAATATTCTCGCTAGAAATGTGTATAATAATAATACATATGTAAAAAATATTAAGATGTCTGCAAAAATGAATATACATAGTATTTTTTCAGGAAAAATTTTATTAGATGCAAAAAAAATTCGAGTTCATAATTTTTATATTGAGAATTTGAAAATAAAAACCTATTTAGATAATTATAAGCAAAAATTTTATTTTTTATTAAAGAAAAAAAATTTTTCTATAAGTTTAATAGTTAATGGAATATTTAATCAAGAAAAAGGGATGTGGTATGGTTTATTTGAAAATATTAATATTAAAACGTTATTAAGTACATTCGGAACTAAAAAATCTATTTTTATTAATTATCATAGTCACAAATACCATTTTAATCATTTTTATACAAAAAATATACAAAAAAAAGAAGTTGTATCACTGTCTTTTTTATACAATAAAATATCATCTGTTTTAAATTTTTTTAAGACATCTTTAGTAAAATTTAATAGTGAATTATTTATCAAGGCAAAAGTGCAAGGTTCATTAGAAAAAAATATTACTAATGGAGAAATATTTTTAAAATTTTATAATATAAAATTAGAAAAAAATCAAAATAAAAAAATTTTCGTCGAAAAAATAGATTATTTAAAAGTCTCTGTTCATTTAATGAAGAATAATATAAATACTCAATGGATAGTAAGAAAATCTAAAAATTCTAAAACAAATAATAAGATTTATGGATATTTGAATATTATTGATTTTTATAATAAAAAAAATATGAAAGGCAAATGTGTTGTTATTAATTTTCCTTTTTCTATGTTGAATTTTTTTTCTACTACTTTTAATGAAAGTAATGGTGTATTGACAAGTACGGTAAAAATTTTTGGTACTTTAGATCAGCCTAAAATTTTAGCTAATGTTAATTTTCAAGATATTTTTATTAGAAGCAATAATCTATTAAAATATATAACTTTATTTTTTCCTTATTTTCCGAAAGCAATAAATAGCATAAAAATTAATCAAGAAATTGTAATGAAGGAAGGTAATGTGTTATTCAAATTATATTCATGTGTAAATAATTATAATACCACTGAGTGGTATCTTATTTTTAATAGCAAAAAAATATCAGTATTAATTTTCCCGAAAATTAAGGTAAAATTTTTTTCTCAATTAAATTTACATTATTCTTTTTTGAAATATGATTTAATAGGATTTATAAAATCACCCTTTTTTTTATTTAAAATTAATGAAAAAAATTTTGTTTTCTAACAAGAATTTTGATGTAATATTTAAATTGATTTATTTTTAGCACGATTATATGAATTATGAATTTCTAGTTTAGCCTCTTGACAATTTCCCCAACCAATAATTTTTACCCATTTTTCTGTTTCTAATTTTTTATAATGTTGAAAAAAATGACTGATTTGTTTTTTTAATAGTTCTGATATATCTGATATATCATTTATATTTTTGTATTCTTGACAAATTTTACTTTTTGGAACAGCTATAATTTTAGCATCATTTCCTGATTCGTCATGCATTTTTAATATACCAATAGGTTTACAATGAATGACAGAATTAGATTGTATTGGATAATATGAAGGTACTAAAACATCGGTAGGATCACCATCTAAGGATAAAGTTTGATTGATATATCCATAGTTACAAGGATAGAACATAGGAGTAGATATAAAACGATCTACAAAAAGCATACCTGATTTTTTATCCATTTCATATTTTATAGGAGATGAATTTGATGAGATTTCTATAATTACATATATATCATGAGGTATATTCTCACCTGCTTTAATTATTTTAAAACTCATGTTTATTTTTCCTTAAAAACAATTTTTTATTAATTCAATCAAAAAAATAAATAAAGATATAATAGTAAATTTTAACATTGAAAAATAATTATATCTATACTTTATAAAAAGTAATTAATTTTAATTTAAAGTATTTTTTAATATAATATTTTTATACAAAAATATTATTTATAAGGATTTCTGTATATGCAAATAATTCAAGAGATAGAAAGTGAAGAATTATCTTTATTAAACATAGTAAAAACGACGTTACAATTATCTGAAAAACAAAATATTTCTATTGAAGTATATATAAAAAAAACTATAGGAATTAGTGTAAATACAAGAAATAGTATTGTTGAAAATGTCGAATTTAATAGTGATGGTACATTATTTATTACAGTATATAATAAATTTTCTAAAGGATGTGTTTCATCAAAAGATTTTAGTATTAATGGTATTAAAAATATGTTAGAAGCAGCTATTAATATTTCAAAATATTCTTCTTCTGATTTTTTTTCTGGATTACCAGATATAAATAATTTATGTTTTAATGCAATAGATCTTGATTTGTTTCATCCATGGTCATTTAATGTAGAACATGCAATTAAATTGTCTATATTATCAGAACAAGCCGGTTTTAAATTTGATAAAAGAATTGTTAATAGTGAAGGTAGTTTTTTTAATGGTCATATTACTATAAATGTATTTGGAAATAGTTTAGGTATGTTGGAAAAATATAAATCTACTCGTTATTCAAGTTATAATTGTATGATTGCAAAAGATCAACATTCTATGCAAAGAGATTTTGATTATTCTATTTCAAGAAAAATAGATAATTTATTAAAACCAGAAATATTAGGGGAAAATAGTGCTAAATATGCTATATCTAGATTAGGTTCTAGAAAGATACGTACTATGAAATCTCCAATTATTTTTTCATCATCAATATCTTATATGTTCTTTTCACATCTGATTTATGCTATTCACGGTGATCATGTTTATCAAAAATCTACTTTTTTAATCAATGATTTAAAAAAGAAAATTTTTCCTGATTGGTTAAATATATTAGAAAATCCTCATTTAAAACAAGGTTTAGGAAGTAAACCATTTGATAGTGAAGGTGTTTCTACACAAATTCAATATATTATTCATAATGGAATATTAGAAACTTGGTTATTAAATAGTTATAATTCCCGTAAACTTAATTTAAAAAGCACAGGAAATTGTGGTGGTGCTTATAATTGGATAGTTTCACACAGTAATATATCTTTTGAAAAACTTTTAAAAGATATGAATCAAGGAATATTAGTTACAGAATTAATGGGACAAGGTGTAGATATTATCAGTGGAAATTATTCACGAGGAGCAGTAGGCTTTTGGGTTGAACAAGGGAAAATTTCTTATCCTGTTAATGAAATTACTATATCTGGAAATCTAAGGAGTATGTGGTATAATATTATAGGTATTAGTAATGATGTTGATATGCGTAATAATATTCAATGTGGTTCAGTTTTTTTACCTGAGATACAAGTTTCTGGAAATTAGATAATATTATCTATTGTTTATAAAATTAAAGGTAATAAATTTATTACCTTTAAAAATTATCTAAAAATATTTTTAAATATAATTTGAAATATAATGAAGTTGACCTATAAGCCGGGTTCTGTCTTAACAGTCATTCATCTAGATTAGTAATTACTTACTAATTCAAGCAGCCTACCCAGGTTAAAATAGTACGAGCAATACATGTAAATATATATAATAATATACTTAAACCTATATTTGGCTTTGCTCCAGGTGGAGTTTACCTAGCCATAATTGTTACCAATTATGCGGTGTGCTCTTACCACACCTTTTCACCCTGGCCATATTTGTTTTATTATAAAACTAATAGGTGGTTTTTTTTCTGTTGCACTAGTCATAAGCTTGCGCTTTCCAGGTGTTATCTGGCACCTTGCTCTATGGAGCCCGGACTTTCCTCTTTTTAGTTTTTTTAAAAAAATTAACTAAACAGCGACTGTTTGGTCAACTTCAAAAATTAATAATATAATATTTAATTAATTTTGTCACTTTTATTTTTTATAAGATATTGATATAAATTATTCTTATTAACTTTATGTATTTGAGAGGTAATTAATACAGATGTTTTGAAAGAACAAAATTTTTTTAAAATTAAAAAAGTATGTAATATTTTTTGGTCTATATTTTTATTTTTTATTTGCTTAAAACCATCTATAATAATTACTATTTCTCCTTTATAACGATATTTCTCTTCTTTTAACCATTGAAGTAATGAAGTAGCTTTATCTCCATAAATAGACTCCCATTTTTTTGTGATTTCTCTAGCAATTACTATATGTCTATTTTCATCTATTTGTTCTATGATATCTTGTATACTTTCAAGTATTCTATATTTTGATTCATAAAAAATCATAGTTCGTGTTTCTTCTCTGAGAGAATATAACAAATCACATCTATTTTTTTTTTTAGATGGTAAAAACCCTTCGTAGCAAAAACGATTTTTCATTAGACCAGAAGCGCTTAAAGCTGTAATAGCCGCACAAGGTCCAGGAAGAGGAATGACTTGAATATTAAAAAAATGGCACTTTTTAATCAAGAGATTACCCGGATCATTTATTACTGGAGTACCAGCATTAGATACTAAAGCGATGGTTTGACCTTCTTTTAACTTGTCAATTAAATGATCACTTTGTTTTTTTTCATTATCTTTATTCATTAATATTAAAGAGTTTTTAATATTAAAATGTTGTAATAAAATATTAGTATGATAAATATTTTCAGCAACAATTATATTTACATTTTTTAATATTATTAATGCTCTAGAAGTAATATCTGATAAATTACCAATAGGAGTTGGAACAATGTAAAGAATACCAATATAAGATTCATTCATTTTTTTTCCATAAAATATTGTTATATGTGTAATAATAAAATTTTTCTTAAATATTTTTATCAAAATATAATATATTTTTTTTTTAATATAGTGCAATGATATATGTGATTTTTTATAGGTATAAGGATTAAAATATGAAACGAGTAGTTATTACGGGTATGGGTATTATTTCTAGTATTGGTAATAATAAAGAAGAAGTATTGAATTCATTATATCATGGTCTTTCCGGAATAGTTTATTCAGAAGAAATGAAGAAAATAAATATGCGCAGTAATATTTGGGGTAATATTAAGTTAAATGATATTTGTATGCTTACAAAAAAAATAGATCGATTTATGAATAATGCTGCTAGATATTCATTTTTAACCATGCTTGAAGCCATTAAAGATGCAAATATAAGTGATCAACGTTATCAAAAAAATCCTCGTGTTGGAATTATTACAGGATCAGGATGCAGTTGTTTAAGTTATTTTCTCTGTGATAATAAAAGTAATATTAAGAATGAATATATTTCTAAAATTACTAGTCCTTATTTTACTATTCAAACTATGCCTTCTGTAATATCTGCTTGTTTATCGGTCTTATTTAAAATTTATGGAGTTAATTATTCTATAAGTTCAGCTTGTGCTACTTCTGCACATTGTATTGGAAATGCATTTGAATTAATTCAATTTGGTAAACAAGATCTTATTTTTGCAGGCGGTGCAGAAGAAGTAAGTTTAGAATTAGCTCGTCACTTTGATACTATGCGAGTTTTATCTACTCATTTTAATAAATTTCCACAAAAAGCTTCACGTGTTTATGATATAAACCGTGATGGTTTTGTTATTTCAGGTGGGGCTGGAATTGTAGTTATGGAAGAATTGACTTATGCTTTATCTCGTGGAGCACATATTTATGCAGAAATTATTGGATATGCAGCAACATCAGATGGTTCAAATATGGTTGTTCCTTCGGGAGATGGGGCTTTTCGTTGCATGAACTTAGCAAGAAATAAGAAAAAAATATCTGTTGATTATATTAATGTACATGGAACTTCTACTAAAATCGGGGATATAATAGAATTAAAGGCTATCAAAAAAATATTTTTCAATGAAAAAAAACCAATGATATCAGCAACAAAATCAATGACAGGACACGCTTTAGGAGCTTCGGGAGTACATGAAATAATTTATACACTATTAATGATGCAAAATAATTTTATAGCTCCGACTATTAACATTGAAAGATTAGATCCTAATGCAGAAAATATGAATATTATTCAGAAAACTAAAAATATAAAAATTACTACGGCTATGTCTAATAGTTTTGGTTTTGGTGGAACAAACACTTCATTAATAATAAAAAAATATTAATGTTATATATTATATTTTATAAAGTGCAGAATATGAAATCTTTTGATAGATGTTTATTTTTTTAACAAAAAATCATTTTAATATTAAAAAATATTAAAATGATTTTTTGTTGTTAAAATATATAATTTAATTATAAACATAAAAGCTATATTTATTTATTTTATATTAAAGAAGAGAAATTGATATGAATCAATTAAATGTATTAAAAAAATTTTCTACTATTGTCGCAGATACTAGTGATATCGAATCTATTTGCAAATATAAACCAGAAGATGCAACGACTAATCCATCTTTAATACTGCAAGCAGTCAAGTCAGATAAAAATCAAATATTTATTGAAAAAGCTATACAATATGCAAAAAAAAAAGGAGGTTCATATAAAGATCAAATAATTAATGCAAGTGATAAAATATTAGTTGATTTAGGGATAGCTATTTTAAAAAAAATACCAGGTTATATTTCTAGTGAAGTTGATGCTCGTTTTTCTTTTAATACAGAAAAATGTATTTTAAAAGCACATAAATTAATTAATTTATATGAAGAATCAGGTATTTCTAGAAATAGAGTATTAATTAAGCTCGCTTCAACTTGGGAATGTATTAAAGCTGCAGAAATATTAATGCAAGATAATATTTTATGTAATTTAACTCTTTTATTTTCATTTGCACAAGCTCGAGCCTGTGCGGAATCTAATGTTTTTTTGATATCACCTTTTGTTGGAAGAATTTATGATTGGTATATTTCTCAAAATTTGCTATCTAAATCTTTTACAGGAAAAGATCCCGGTGTTTTATCAGTTTGTAAAATATATGAATATTACAAAAAATACAATTATAAAACTATTATTATGGCTGCAAGTTTTCGTAACATTCAACAAATATTATACTTATCTGGTTGTGATAAATTAACTATTTCTCCTATTTTATTACAAGAATTAGAATCTTATCCCGGTATCATAGATAAGCAACTTACACTTCCTGATCTTGTATTATCACCTCCTGTTTCTCTTTCTGAGGATGAGTTTAGATGGGAACATAACCAAGATGCTATGGCTGTGCATAAATTATCCGAAGGTATACGTAATTTTAGCAAAGACCAAATAGATTTAGAAAGAATACTTTCTAAAAGAATATAATTTTTTTAAAAATAATTTATTAATTATATAATAGGAAACCTATGTGTTTACGAAAAGAATTAGCTAATGCGATTCGTATTTTAAGTATAGATGCTGTTCAAAATGCTAAATCAGGTCATCCCGGTATGCCCATGGGAATGGCGGATATTGCTGAAGTATTATGGAGAGATTTTTTAAAACATAGTCCTAGAAATCCTAATTGGTACAATCGTGATCGCTTTGTATTATCTAATGGACATGGTTCTATGTTGTTATATAGTTTATTACATCTTACAGGATATGATTTATCAATAGATGAATTAAAAAATTTTCGACAACTTAATTCAAAAACTCCTGGACATCCTGAAATAGGTGAAACTCCTGGAGTTGAAACAACTACTGGTCCATTGGGACAAGGATTAGCTAATGCTGTTGGTATGGCGATTGCTGAAAGAACTTTAGGTGCCTATTTTAACAGGCCAGGATATAATATTATTGATCATTATACTTGGGTATTTGTAGGTGATGGTTGTTTAATGGAAGGAATTTCTCATGAAGTATGTTCTTTAGCTGGTACTTTAAATCTCGGTAAATTAGTTGTTTTTTATGATAAAAATAATATTTCAATAGATGGAAAAGTCTCTAATTGGTTTACAGATGATACAGCAAAACGTTTCGAATCTTATAATTGGCATGTTATAGATAATATAAATGGTCATGATTCAAATATGATTCATAAAAGTATAAAAATAGCACAATCAGTAACAAATAAACCTTCACTTATTATTTGCAATACTATTATTGGATTTGGTTCTCCTAATAAATCAGGAACTTCAGAATCACATGGAGCTCCTCTTGGAGAAAAAGAAATCTCTTTAACTCGAAAAAAATTAAATTGGAATTATACTTCTTTCCAGATTCCTGACAACGTTTATAAACAATGGAATTGTGTAGAAAAAGGATTACAGTTTGAAAAAGAGTGGAATGAATTATTTTCTTTATATCAATTTCAATACCCTGATCTATCTGTTGAATATTTAAGACGGGTCAATACACAATTGCCTTTGAATTGGGATCAAGAAACTGAAAATTATATCAGTTTTTTACAAAATAATACACAGAATATTGCTAGTCGACAAGCATCTCAAAACACATTAGAAAAATATGCAAAAATTTTACCTGAATTAATAGGTGGTTCAGCAGATTTATCACCTAGCAATTTAACTATTTGGTCTGGTTGCAAATCTATAAAAGATAACTTATCTGGAAATTATATACATTATGGAGTCCGTGAGTTTGGAATGACAGCAATTGCTAATGGTATATCTCATCATGGAGGATTTATCCCTTATACTGCTACATTTTTAATGTTTGTAGAATATGCTCGAAATGCAGTTCGTATGGCTGCTTTAATGAATACAAAACATATTTTTGTATATACTCATGATTCTATTGGATTAGGTGAAGATGGTCCTACACATCAACCTGTTGAGCAAATAGCTAGTTTACGCATGACTCCTAATATAGATGTATGGAGACCTAGTGATCAAGTTGAAACAGCAGTAGCTTGGAAACAAGCAATCGAAAGAAAATCAGGACCAACTGCATTAATTTTATCTCGTCAAAATTTACCTCAATTTTTTAGGAATACGAAACAATTAAGTCATATTTCATATGGAGCTTATGTATTATATGACTCTCAAAAACCACTTGATATAATTTTTATATCTACTGGTTCAGAACTTTATATTACTTTGATGTCTGCAAAAAAACTTACATCTTTAGGATATTCTACGCGTGTAGTGTCCATGCCTTCTACTAATGTTTTTGATAGACAAAATTCTTCTTATAAAGAATACATATTACCTTCTTATGTTACTAAAAGAGTTGCAATTGAAGCAAGTATAGAAGATTTTTGGTATAAATATACAGGTATTAATGGTTTAATTATTGGGATGAAAACATTTGGAGCATCAGCTCCAGCAGAAGATTTATTTAAAAAATTTGGTTTTACTATAGATCATATAGTTAAACAAGCAATAGTTTTATTGAAATCATAATTTTTTACAATCATGATGGGGCTAAATAATAGCCCCATTTTTTTATAGAAAAGTAATAATATTATTTATTAAAAATTTTTTTAGGATTAAATATGATTTGTCCAATTACTGATTTAGCAAAACAGTTAATTTCTATTCCATCTATTAGCCCGAAAGATTTAGGTTGTCAAAACATTATTATAAAACGTTTATATAATATTGGATTTAAAATTAAAAAAATTAATATTAATGATACAGAAAATTTTTGGGCTTTTAGAGGTATTGGAAAAACATTAACATTTTTAGGGCATACAGATGTAGTTTCACCAGGAGAAAAACAAGATTGGAATACAGATCCGTTTACTCCAGTGATTCATAATGGATTTTTATTTGGTCGAGGTGCGTCAGATATGAAAGGTGCTTTAGCATCTATGATTGTAGCTGCTGAAAATTTTATAAAAAAATTTCCATATCATAAAGACCGATTGTCGTTCCTTATTACCTCAGATGAAGAATCAAGTGCACTAAATGGTACTATTAAAGTAGTACAATATTTACAGTCGAAAAATAATATTATTAATTATTGCATAGTGGGAGAGCCAACTAGTACTAAAAAAATTGGAGATGTTATAAAAAATGGAAGACGAGGTTCTATTACAGTTAATTTAATAGTTAATGGAATTCAAGGACATATTGCGTATCCTCATTTAGCAGATAACCCAATACATAAAGCATTACCTATTATTTTGAAAATATTATCTATAAAATTAGATAATGGAAACAAATTTTTTTCACCTAGTAGTATAAATATTGCAAACATTCATTCTGGAGAAGGAGCGAGTAATATCATTCCTAAATCTTTATTTGTACAATTTAATATTCGTTTCAATACAGAAGTTTCAGAGAGCGAAATTAAATCTCAGATAATAAATATATTAGATGAAAGCAATGTTAATTATTCTGTAAAATGGATACTGTCAGGAATGCCTTTTCTTACGAAGAAAGGTGTATTAACAGATACCGTAATAAAATCTATTGAATATTTTAATAATAAAAAACCTATTTTATCGACTTCCGGTGGTACATCTGATGGAAGGTTTGTTTCTTTAATGGGTGCTGAAGTGATTGAACTTGGTTTAACTAATCCTACAATTCATAAAGTTAACGAATGTGTAAGAATATCTGATTTACAATTGTTAAGTGCTATATATGAAGATATTATGAAAAGATTGCTGCTTTAATTTACAAAAATAATATATGCAATGATAATTTAAATTCATACAAGATGCAGAATATCATTGAGATAAACTGCATCGATTAATATTAATTATAATATATTATAAAAATACATTTATCATTTTAAATTTTTTAAAAAAATATATTTAAACAGGAGGTGATATATCATAATTTTTCTTTTCTAAATCTTGATCTTGATAAGGAATAGTATATTCTTCATTTTTCATAGGAAGATTAACGTCTTTAGGAATAATTAATTCTTTTAATTGATTTTTTGCTTGCATAAAATTAATATCGTCATATTTATGAAAATTTTTTAATGCACAAGAAGAAGTTAGAAATATACTAATTATTTGTAATATAAATATAATTTTAAAAAACTTTCGATTATTTTTAAAGATTGGCATATTGAATTGCTTTCTCCAGTTGTAAACATGTAGAATTTAAAATTGGAGTCATGGGCAAACGAAGTGTATCATTTTTTATTAATCCTATTTTTTTAGCTAACCATTTTACAGGAATAGGATTAGTTTCTATAAATAATGCTTCATGTAATAACATTAAACGTTTATTGATAGATCTTGCATTAATAAAATCTCCTTGTAATGCATAAGAACAAATTTGCGCCATCTCTCTAGCAGCGATATTGGCTGTGACTGATATGACACCTTGACCACCTAATTGCATAAAATCTAATGATGTAGCATCATCCCCACTAATCAATAAAAAATCATTTTTTACTATTTCTTTTATTTTGTTTATTCTTGATAAATCTCCAGTTGCTTCTTTAATTCCTATGATATTTTTAAATTTAGCTAATCTAGCAACTGTTTCAGGTAATAAATCACATCCAGTACGACTGGGAACATTATATAAAATTTGTGGTAATTCAGTATTTTCTGAAATAGCTTTAAAATGTTCGTATAATCCTTCTTGAGTAGGTTTATTGTAATAGGGTGTAACAGTTAAACATCCAGAAATACCAGATTTTTCAAATCTTTTTGTTAAAGAAATAGCTTCTGTTGTTGCGTTGGCCCCTGTTCCTGCAATGACTGGAATGCGTTTATCTGCTAATTCTAATGTAAGCATGACAACATTAATATGTTCTTCTTGACTTAATGTAGCTGATTCTCCTGTTGTTCCAACAGAAACAATAGCTGTAGTTTTATTTAATACATGATAATTAATTAATTTTTTTAAACTAGAATGACAAATCTGACCTTTTTCATCCATGGGTGTAATTAGTGCAACAATACTTCCTTTGAACATTAGTTGTTCTCCTCCATAAAAAATATCTTATGGGATGCTTGACATATTTAAAAAAAATAGTATATAAGAATTATAGATATATTATTTAGAATAATATCATGTTATAGTTTTAATAGTATTAGAATAATTTATACTATAAAATATTAACAATACTATAACCACAAGAATTATTAATATAATTAAAACATGTTAGTTTAAAACTATTTTTGTTTTTTAATGTTATTTATTAATAAAATATTAAAATGATTAATGTTATATAATAATATTTTTTTATAATATAAAATTGGAAATAAAAAATATATAAAATGTATAATATAAGATTTTAATATATGACACAATTAAGAATTATTTTAAAAAATATATAGAAATTTTAATATTCAGTTTTATATAAATAAAAAACTATTTCATGGATATATGTTCTGAAATAAGAATTTATTTCATGATTTTTTTATTTTTTACCGCATTGTGCACGAAATCTTAATAAATGATCCATTAAAACAATAGCTACCATTGCTTCAGTAATTGGTACTGCACGTAAACCTACGCATGGATCATGCCTGCCTTTCGTAACAATATGAACTTTTTCATGGTTTTTATTGATTGTATTTCCTTGTTTCCGAATGCTTGATGTTGGTTTAAAAGCTACTTTTAATATAATATTTTCACCGTTGCTAATTCCTCCTAAAATACCTCCAGCATGATTTGTACTAAATCCCTCTGGTGTAATTTCATCACGATGTATACTACCCTTTTGATTAATTACTGAAAATCCATCTCCAATTTCTAAACCTTTAACTGCATTGATACTTATTAATGCATGAGCTAGATCTGCATCAAGACGATCAAAAACAGGTTCTCCAAGACCTATAGGTATATTTTCAGCAATAATTGTTATTTCGGCTCCAATTGAATCTCCATCTTTTTTTAAGCTTTTAATTAAATTTTTAATTTCAATAATGTTTTCATTATTAGGACAAAAAAAAGGATTATTTTCTCTTTCTTTCCATGATTGAAAAGGGCAATGTATATCTCCTATTTGAGATAAATATGCACGTATATTTATCCCATATTCATTGTTAAGATATTTTTTTGCAATACCTCCAGCTGCAACTCGCATAGCTGTTTCCCGAGCAGAAGATCTTCCTCCACCACGATAATCTCTTATTCCATATTTTTTTTCATAAGTATAATCAGCATGTCCTGGTCGAAATATATTTTTTATATTTTCATAGTCTTTTGATCGTTGATCATCATTATAAATAATCAACCCAATACTAGTCCCAGTTGTATAACCATTAAATATACCGGAAAGTATATGAACTTTATCCATTTCTTGACGTGGGGTAGTATAACGAGATGTACCAGGTTTTCTACGATTTAAATCATGTTGTAAATCTTCACAAGATAATTTAAGATTCGGTGGTGTTCCATCAACTACACATCCTAATGCTTCTCCGTGTGATTCGCCAAAAGTAGTTACACAAAATATTTTACCAATTGTATTGCCAGACATTTTTTTTCTCTAATATAAAAGTGAATAATATAACTATACAGAACAAATATAAAAAAAATAATGTTTATTTTTGAAAAAATAAAAAATATATTTTATTTTTTTTATGAATATAAAAATATTTTTTTAAATAATTTATTTATTAATAATCATATTTTATTTATTGTTTTTATCAAAACTATTAGTTAAAATAAATACATATATTACAAAAATTTTAATAAATTATATTAATGTTAATTTTTTTTAAATTCATTCATTTTTATTGGTAATTAAAGTTATGAATAAAAAAAATCGAGATACTATTAATTCGAATATTTTATTTCGTCAATGGTTAAATGGTACTCGTGAAATAGTACAAGATACTATTTTTCATTCTCGAGTTCATAAAAAAAATAATGCTAATATTATATCTAAACGTTATATTCTTGAACAGAATGCTCACAGTCATTATTTTTCTTATAGAAATAAAACAAATTTATTTAAAGATAATCCTGTTTCTTATATTCGTCATAATAGTTCATATAATATCTTAAAAAATTTACAAAAAGGAAAATATAATCCAGATATTTTTCTTGATTTGCATGGATTAACACAATATCAAGCACAACAAGCATTAGGTGAGTTAATAACAACATGTCAAAAAGAAAAATATTTTTGTGCACATATTATGCACGGATATGGTAAAAATATATTAAAAAAACAAACCCCTTTTTGGTTGTCTCAACATCCAGATATTATAGCTTTTCATCAAGCACCTAAATTTTTTGGTAGCGATGCTGCAATTATAGTTATAATTGAAATCCATTCTTAAAAAAAGTATAAATATATTTTATTATAGTATAGATAAATGAAATACTTTTATATCAAACTTCTTAAAATAGATCTTTAATTTTTTAATATTGATCTTAACTATTATATATTTCATTAAATAATGTTTTATAAAATAATTTTTTATAAAATTACTTATATAAAGTTAAAATCTTTGCAAAATAATATTTATTATTAGTCGTTATTATTTATATCTTAAAAAAAAACAATAAAAATATTCATACAATCAAGATTATTCAAAAAATATATTTTTAGCGTATAATAGAAAATATTTTCTAAAAACCCTTATTTTGGGTTTTTTTATTTTTTAATAAAATAAAAATATAAATTTATTTTTTATATAATAAAATCTTTAAGGAATTTAAAATATGTTAGATAACAATCGTGTGCGTGTAGCAATGCAAAAAAATGGTCGTTTAAGTAATGATTCTGTAAAGCTATTAACATGTTGTGGTATTAAAATCAATTTAAAACAAAAAAAATTGATAGCTTTTGCTGAAAATATGCCTATTGATGTCATGTTAGTACGTGATGATGATATTCCTGGACTAATAATGGATGGTATAGTAGATTTAGGAATAGTTGGAGAAAATGTACTAGAAGAAGAATTATTAAAACGAAAATCACATAAATTAGAATGTTCTTATATTACTTTAAGACGTCTTGATTTTGGAATTTGTAGGTTATCTTTAGCTTTACCTGTAAATAAAACTTATTCTAATATTACATCTTTAAAAAATATTAGAATAGCTACTTCATATCCTCATTTATTAAAACAATATCTTGATTCAAAAAATATTATATTTAAATCTTGTATGTTAAATGGATCAGTAGAAGTAGCTCCTAGAGCTGGTTTAGCTGATGCTATTTGTGATTTAGTTTCTACAGGAGCAACATTAGAAGCTAATGGTTTACGTGAGGTAGAAGTAGTGTATCATTCACATGCTTGTCTAATTTGTAAAACAGGAGATATTAATTCTAAAAAAAAAGAAGTAATCAATAAATTAATGACTCGTATTACAGGTGTAATTAAAGCACGTGAATCTAAATATATTATGTTACATGCGCCTATAAATAAATTAGAAGAAGTAATATCTTTATTACATGGCGCAGAAAGACCTACTATTTTAAAATTAGCAGGTGATAAAAATCGAGTAGCTATGCATATGGTAAGCAGTGAAACATTATTTTGGGAAACTATGGAAAAATTGAAAATATTAGGTGCTAGTTCAATTTTAGTATTACCAATTGAAAAAATGATGGAATAAAATTAAGATGAAAAATTTTAAAAAAATCATTTTCTGGAATCAATTAAATTCATATGAACAAGATAAAATACTATCTAGACCTCATTTAAAAAATAGCAGTGATTTCAGAAAAACTGTTAAAAAAATTATAAATAATGTCAAAAATTTAGGTGATCAAGCATTAAAAGATTATTCTTATTTATTTGATAAGTATGATTGTAAAAAACTACAAATTTCTAATAAACAAATTATTGCTTCGTCATCATATTTAAGTTCAGAATTAAAAAATTCTATTAATATTGCAAAAAATAATATTACATCTTTTCATAAAGCACAACAATCATCTTCAATAGATATTGAAACACAAATTGGAGTACGTTGTCAGCAAATTCATGTACCTTTAAATAAAATTGGTATTTATATCCCAGGTGGAACAGCTCCTTTGTTCTCTACAGTATTAATGTTAGCAATACCAGCTAAAATTTCTGGTTGTAATAAAATTGTTCTTTGTTCTCCTCCTCCAATTAGTAATGAAATACTTTATTCAGCTCATATTTGTGGTGTTGATACTATTTTTCAAGTTGGAGGAGCTCAAGCTATAGCAGCTCTTGCATTTGGTACTAAAACGATTCCTAAAGTAGATAAAATTTTTGGTCCAGGTAATAATTATGTAACAGAAGCTAAATTGCAAGTTAGTTCAATGTTTAATGGAACATCTATAGATATGTTAGCAGGACCTTCAGAATTATTAATTATTGCTGATAATACTGCTAATCCAAATTTTATTGCTGCTGATTTATTATCTCAAGCTGAGCATGGTATATCTTCTCAAGTGATTTTATTAACACCATTCTATGAATTAGCAAAAGAAGTATTAGATGCGATTAATAAACAATTAAAAAATCTGTCTAGAATATCAGAAATTTTAGTTGCTTTGCAAAATAGTGCAATTATTATTACTAAAAATCTATTAGAATGTGTGAAAATATCCAATATTTATTCTCCTGAACACTTAATTATTCAAACCAGAGCACCTAGAGAAACACTCTATCATATCTCTAATGCCAGTTCTATTTTTTTAGGTTCATGGTCTCCTGAATCTGTAGGTGATTATGCATCAGGAACAAATCATGTTCTACCAACATATGGAAAGTCTGTTACTGATTCAGCTTTAGGTTTAGATGATTTTCAAAAACGTATACTAATTCAAGAATTAACACCTCAAGGATTCAAAAATTTATCTAATACTGTTGAAATTTTATCTTCTGCAGAAAGATTAGAGGCACATAAAAATGCTGTAAAAATTCGAGTAGAATATTTAGAGGGAAAATATGGAAAATAAAATTTTAAAATTATTTAGAACTAATATACAAAATCTAAAACCGTATCAATCAGCTAGAAATATTGGGGGAATGCACGGAGAAGTATTATTAAATGCTAATGAATCACCTATATCTGTTCTTTTTAAATCAAAAAAAAAAATATTGAATCGTTATCCTGAAAATCAACCGAGTGATTTAATATCTGCATATGCTAATTATGTTCAATTATCTAATGAAAAAATATTAGTTACGAGAGGTGCTGATGAAGGAATTGAATTATTAATAAAATCTTTTTGTGAACCTGAAAAAGATGCAGTGATTTATTGTCCTCCGACTTATGATATGTATAGAGTCAGTGCCAAAATAGCAGGTGTAAAAATAAAAGAGATTCCTACTATAAAAAATACTTGGCAATTAGATATATCAAGTATCAGAGAAAATTTAATTGGAGTAAAATTAATATATATTTGTAATCCTAATAATCCTACAGGTAATCTTATATTTAAGAAAGATCTTCTGAATTTATTGAAAATTACCTCTCATCGATGTTTAGTAGTAATTGATGAAGCTTATATTGAATTCTCTCCTACAGATACTATGGTAAATTATTTAAAAGAATATTCAAATTTAGTGATTTTACGTACACTATCTAAAGCTTTTGCATTGGCTGGCATAAGATGTGGTTTTATTCTCGGTAATAAAGATGTTATTAGCATTTTGAAAAAAGTTATTAGTCCTTATCCGATACCTATACCTGTTACTGATATTGCTCTACAATCTTTAAGAGAAGATTATATTGAATTAATGAAGCATAGAGTATTACATTTAAATAATAATCGTATTTGGTTAATAAAAAAATTAAAATCTCTTAGATGTGTAGAAGAAATATTTACAAGCACAGCAAATTATGTGTTAGTAAAGTTTTTTATGTTTAACAAAATTTTTAAGACGTTATGGGAAAAAGGAATAATCTTAAGAAATCAACATGAAAAAATTAACTTACAAAGATGTATCAGAATTTCAATAGGAACACATTTAGAAAATGTACATTTAATTAAAGAATTAAAAAATTTTTCTGAAAAAGATATGCTTGAAGGTGATATAAGTGAAAAATAAAATATTATTTATTGATCGAGATGGCACATTAATTGATGAACCAAGAGATACTCATCAAGTAGATTCAATAGATAAATTAAGATTTAAGAAAAATGTTATTTTATCTTTATCTCAATTTATAACATTAAAATACAAATTAATTATAATTACAAATCAAGATGGATTAGGAAGTAAAAGTTTTTTATTAGAAGATTTTAATAAACCTCATAGATTCATGTTAGATGTTTTTAGTTCACAAGGAATAAATTTTGATGATATATTAATTTGTCCTCATTTTTCTAATGATAATTGTTTATGTCGTAAACCTAAAACTGATATGCTAAAACCGTGGTTAAATAAAATAGATAGAAATAATAGTTATGTTATTGGTGATCGAGATACAGATATGGAATTAGCAAGAAATATTAATATATCAGGAATTCAATATCAAGAAGAATCTTATAATTGGATAAATATTACTAAACATATTATCAAATATAATAGATATGCAGAAATAATTAGAAATACAACAGAAACTCAATCGCATGTTCAATTATGGTTAGATTCAGATGATAAAAGTACAATTCATACCGGGATAAATTTTTTTGATCATATGTTAGAACAATTATCAGTACACAGTGGAATTTGTATGAAAATTAATATAAAAGGAGATCTTGACGTTGATGATCACCATACAATAGAAGATACTGGTATTGTTTTAGGAGAAGCATTATTAAAAGCTTTAGGAAATAAAATAGGTTTATGCAGATTTGGTTTTTATTTACCTATGGATGAAAGTAAATCTAATTGTATTATAGATGTATCAAATCGTCCATATTTTATTTTTCAAGCGAATTTTAATTATAAAATGGTTGGAGATCTTAGCACTAATATGATTGAACATTTTTTTTATTCTCTATGTTGTTCTATGAAAATTACACTTCATTTATATGCAGAAGGAAAAAATGATCATCATTGTGCTGAAAGTCTATTTAAAGTTTTTGGACGTGCATTACGTCAAGCCATTAAACTAGAAGGAAATACATTGCCTACTTCAAAAGGAATTTTATAATGGATATAGTAATAATAAATACAGGTTGTGCAAATTTAACTTCAATACAAGTTGCAATTCAACAATTAGGTTATAATCCTATCGTTACTTCTGATCCTTCTCTTATTATGCAATCTAAAAAAATTTTTTTACCTGGAGTAGGGACAGCTTTATCTGTTATGAATTTTTTATATAAAAAAAATATAATTGATCTTATTCCAAAACTTAAACAAAATATATTAGGTATATGTCTTGGAATGCAATTGTTTTGTAATTTTAGTGAAGAATCTAATGGGATTGATACTCTTGGTATTATTCAATCTTCTGTATTGCGTTTAAAAAGTAATAATTTACCATTACCCCATATTGGATGGAATAGAATTTTTTTTAATAAAGAGCATACTTTATTTAAAAATATACCAAATTATTCAAGATTCTATTTTGTTCATAGTTATGCAATCCCAGTGAATAAATATACATTATCTACAACTAATTATGGTATTAATTTTAGTTCAGTCATTCAAAAAGATAATTTTTTTGGTGTTCAATTTCATCCAGAAAAATCTGGAAAGATAGGGTCTCAATTTTTAAAAAATTTTTTGGAGATGTAATATAATGATTATTCCAGCATTTGATATTATTAATGGTCAAATAGTGCGATTATATCAAGGAAATTATCTTAATCAAAAAAAATATGATATTGATTTAATAAATGTTCTAAAAGAATATTATTTTAAAGGAGTTCAAATTGTACATTTAGTAGATTTAGATGGTGCTAAAAATATTAAAAATAGACAAATAGAATTATTGAGTAAAATTTTACATTCTAATAATATTCCTATTCAAATAGGCGGAGGAATTAGAACTAAAAAAGATATAAATGAACTGTTTGATGCAGGAGCTAAAAGAATAGTAATTGGTTCTTCTATTATAAATAATAAAAATCAAATAAAAGAATGGTTAGAAATATATGGTTCAGATGCGATTGTTTTAGCATTAGACATATGTATAGATAGCAAAAATAATAAAAAGATATATATCAATGGCTGGAAAAAAAAGACTGATGTTATTTTAGAAGAAATTATTGAATATTTTTTACCGAGTGGTTTAAAGCACGTATTATGTACAGATATTTCTAAAGATGGAACATTATTGGGTCCAAATATTCAATTATATAAAGATATTGTAAATTCTTTTAAAACAATCGAATTTCAAGCATCTGGAGGAGTAGGAACATTAAAAGATATTATTTCTCTAAAAAAAATTGGCATTAAGAGTGTGATTATTGGTCGAAGTTTATTAGAAAAGAAATTTACAATAGAAGAGGCTTTAAAATGTTGGCAAAACGAATCATAGCGTGTCTTGATGTCAGCAATGGTGTAGTGGTAAAAGGAATTCAATTTAAAAATCATAAAATTATAGGTGATATTATACCGTTAGCTAAACGTTATGCGGAAGAAGGTATAGATGAACTTGTGTTTTACGATATAACTGCATCTACTAAAAATCAATTAGTTGATCGTAATTGGATAAAAAAAGTTGCTCAAGTAATCAATATTCCATTTTGTGTTGCTGGTGGTATCAAAAGTATAAAAGATGCTCAAGATATTTTATCTAGTGGAGCAGATAAAATATCTCTAAATTCTTCTGCGTTAATAAATCCTAATTTAATAACAAAAATTTCAAATCAATTTGGAGTACAGTGTACAGTTGTGGGAATTGATTCTTGGTTTGATAAAAAGAAAAATTGTTATATGGTACAACAATATACAGGAGATATTAATAAAACTTATCAAACTAGTTGGAAAACTATTGATTGGGTAAAAAAAATACAAGAACAAGGTGCGGGAGAAATAGTTTTGAATATGATGAATCAAGATGGATTAAAAAAAGGTTATGATTTGATACATTTAAAACAAATTAGAAAAATATGTAAAGTTCCCTTAATTGCATCAGGAGGAGCAGGAAATATAGAACATTTTTATGATGCTTTATATTATGCTAATGTAGATGGGGTTTTAGCAGCTTCTGTATTTCATGAAAATGTAATAGATATTAAAAATTTAAAAGATTTTTTAATTAAAAAAGATATAGAGATTAGAGAATGTTAAAAACACATGATTTACCAAATCTTGATTGGATAAAAACTAATGGAATGATGCCTGTAATTATACAAAATTATTCTTCAGACGAAGTTTTAATGCATGGCTATATGAATAAAGAAGCTTTATTAAAAACTCAAAAAGAAGGATTAGTTACATTTTATTCGCGTACTAAAAATGCTTTATGGACTAAAGGTGAAACTTCTGGGAATTATCTCAAAGTAATTGAAATGAGTACAGATTGTGATTATGATTCATTGTTAATTTTAGTAAAACCTATCGGAAAAACATGTCATTTAGGTAATAATAGTTGTTTTTCTTTAGATAAATGTAATATAGATTTTTTATTTCAGCTAGAAAATGTAATAGAACATAAAAAAAATAATTATACTTGTGATTCATATACCGCTAATCTATATAAATCTGGTACATATCGTATAGCCCAAAAAGTAGGTGAAGAAGCTGTAGAAACTATATTATCTGCTGTAAAAAAAGATAGAAATGAATTCATTAATGAATCTTCAGATTTAATTTATCACTTAATTGTATTATTGCATGATCAAGATTTAGATTTAAAAACGATTATAAAAAATTTAAAAAAAAGAAGTAGGAATAATTAACTTATTAACAAGAGAACAATAAGTTCAAAAGAATAATTATAAAAATAAATTTAAAATATTCTCGTTTCTAATAAAAAAATTTTTTTTATATATAAAAAATATTTATTTTAAGCCATAATTATTTTTAATTTTTATTTTATCTGGGGAAAATCATGTCAAAAAAACAAATTGGTGTTATAGGTATGGCAGTAATGGGAAGAAATTTGGCTTTAAATATTGAAAATAAAAATTATACTGTATCTATATTTAATAGAACAAGAACAGTAACAGAAGAGGTAGTAAAAAAAAATAAAACAAAAAATCTTTTTCCCTACTATTCTATTAAAGATTTTGTAAATTCACTTCTTAAACCTAGGTGTATTTTACTGATGGTACAATCTGGACCAGCAACTGATGAAACGATTAAACTAGTTATGCCTTATCTAGAAAAAGAAGATGTATTAATTGATGCAGGAAATACCTTTTATAAAGACACTATAAGAAGAAATGATGCATTATCTAAATATGGTATTAATTTTATTGGTATGGGAGTATCTGGAGGAGAATTAGGAGCATTAAACGGTCCATCTATTATGCCTGGAGGTCAAAAAAAAGCTTATGATATTGTTTTCCCTATGTTAAAAAAGATATCAGCAACATTTGAGGGTGAACCTTGTGTAAGCTATATAGGTCCAAATGGATCAGGTCACTATGTAAAAATGGTACATAATGGTATTGAATATGGCGATATGCAATTAATTGCAGAATCATATGCTTTATTAAAAAATTTGCTGAATATGAATAATAAAGAATTATCAAAAATATTTGATGAATGGAATAAAAGTGAATTAAATAGTTATTTAATTGAAATAACAAAAGACATTTTTCTTAAAAAAGATGAAAATAATAAATATTTAATTGATTTAATTTTAGATAAAGCAGAAGATAAAGGAACAGGCAAATGGATTAGTAAAAATGCTCTAGAATTACGAGAACCTCTCTCATTAATTACTGAATCTGTTTTTTCACGTTATTTATCTTCTTTAAAAGAGCAACGTATTCTTGCGTCTAAAATACTTAAAGGACCAAGTATTAAAGATATTATTCAAGATAAAAATAGTTTTATTGAAGAAATTAGACGAGCTTTGTATTTAGGAAAAATAATTTCTTATGCTCAAGGTTTTTCTCAATTACAACAAGCTTCAAATAAATATGATTGGAATTTAAAATGTGCAGAGATAGCTAAAATTTTTAGATCTGGATGCATTATTCGAGCAAAATTTTTAAAAAAAATAACTGAGGAATATTCTCATAATCAAAATATTATAAACTTATTATTAACACCTTATTTTTCAAAAATAGCTAATAAGTATGAAAGTTCATTACGTCACGTAGTGATCTATGCAACAAAATATGGTATTTCTATTCCAACTTTTTCTGCTGCAATATCTTATTATGATAGTTATAGAACCTTAGAATCACCTGCTAATTTAATTCAAGCTCAAAGAGACTACTTTGGATCACATACTTATCAAAGAATTGATAAACCAGGTTATTTCCATACAAATTGGGCAACATCACAAGAAAATTAGAATAGTTATACTTTTTATATATTATACTGCTACTATGATTATAAAAATATTGTTGATTTTATAATGAAAAATTTATTATTAAAAATAAAAACAGCAGAAGATATTAAAAGATTATCTCTGCTGTTAGAATTTTTTTATTTCTTATTTTATAATATTTTCATATAAAAATATATTATTTAGAAAAAAAGGTTAAAGATGCGTTTATGTGACAAAGATATTGAGGAATGGTTAAAAAGAAAAGAATTAATTATTGAACCATATCCAACAAAAGAACTTATTAATGGTATTACTGTTGATATTCATTTGGGAAATACATTTCGTTTTTTTCATGAACATAAAAGATCTTTTTTTGATTTAAGCGATTCAAAAAAAAATAAAGAATCTGCATTAATGGAAATAATGAGTAATGAAATGATTTTTTCTAGAGAAAATCCTTTTTTTTTGCAACCAGGATCTTTAGTATTATGTTCGACTTTTGAAAATATTATTATTCCAAATAATTTAGTAGGTTGGTTAGATGGTCGGTCTTCTTTAGCTCGTCTTGGATTAATGATTCATGCTACTGCTCATCGTATTGATCCGGGATGGAAAGGAAATATTGTTTTAGAAATTTTTAATGCAGGAAAATTAACTTTAGTTTTACGACCACAAATCAAAATTGCAGCATTAAGTTTTGAAGTTTTATCTCAATCAGTTTTGCGTCCTTATAATTTAAGACAAGAAGCGAAATATAAAAATCAAAATGGTGTAATACCAAGTCGGATTCATAAAGAATAATTTTTTAAAATCTTTTTATTATTCTAATATGAAACTATTTATTAAGTATTAAGAATAAGAATAGTTGATTGTTAGTTCAATGTTATACTTTTTATTTAAAAAAATAATATTATGTCAAATATATTAAGAAAAATTTTAGTTACTTGTGCATTACCGTATGCTAATGGTTCTATTCACATTGGTCACATGTTAGAACATATTCAAGCAGATATTTGGGTGCGTTATCAGAGAATGCATGGACATGAAGTCTGGTTTATTTCAGCTGATGATGCACATGGTACTGCTATCATGTTAAAAGCTCAAAATTTAGGAATATCTACAAATGAATTAATTAAAAATATAAGACGAGAACATAAAATAGATTTTTTAAAATTTAATATTTCACATGATAATTATTATTCTACACATAGTTTAGAAAATTTATGTTTATTAAGAAAAATATTTAAAATTTTAAATAGTAAAGGTTTAATTGAAGAAAAAAATATTTCTCAATTTTATGATAACGTAAAAAAAATTTTTTTGCCAGATAGGTTTATAAAAGGTACTTGTCCTATATGCGATGCAAAAAATCAATATGGAGATAATTGTGAAATATGCAGTGCTACATATGAACCTATAGATTTAATTAATCCTATATCTGCAATTTCGGGAGTAAAACCAATTTTAAAAAATACAAAACATTTATATTTTAATCTCCCGTTTTTTAGTAATATGCTGAAAAATTGGATTAATTCTGGAGTTTTAGATCGTGTAGTAATTAAAAAAACAGAAGAATGGTTTAAAAAAGGTTTAAAATCGTGGTGTATTTCACGTGATGCGCCTTATTTTGGATTTAAAATACCTAAATATAAAAATAAATATTTTTATGTTTGGTTAGATGCTCCTATTGGTTATATGAGTTCTTTCAAAAATTTGTGTTTTAAAAATAAGAATGTGAATTTCAATGATTTTTGGAATAAAAAATCTAATTATGAATTATATCATTTTATTGGAAAAGATATTATTTATTTTCATACTTTATTTTGGCCAGCAATATTAGATGCTTCTTCTTTTAGGAAACCGAATAAAATTTTTGTTCATGGTTATCTTACTATGAATGGTTTAAAATTATCAAAATCACGCGGTGCTTTAATTAAAGCTAGTGATTGGATTCAGTGTTTTGATTCGGATAGTTTACGTTATTATTATGCAAGTAAATTATCTAATAAAATTGATGATATTGAAATAAATTTAGAAGACTTTGTTCATAAAATTAATAGTGATATTGTTAATAAATTAGTAAATTTAGCATCAAGAAATTCTAGTTTTATTGACAAGTATTTTAGTGGATATTTATCTAATGAATTAGATGATACACAAATATACGACTATTTTATTAGTTCTAGTGGCATCATTAAGCAATTTTTTGAAAATCGTCAATTTAATTTAGTAGTAAGAGAATGCATGAGATTATTAGATATAGCAAATCAATATATTAATGAAAAAAAACCATGGATAATTAAAATAAATAAAATTAATCTTATTAAATTACAAAAAATTTGTACAATAGGTATTAATTTTTTTAGAATTGTCATGATTTTTTTAAAGCCTATTATACCTGATTTAGCATCTAAAACTGAATCTTTTTTGCTTATAGAATTAAATTGGAAAACTATTCAAAAGCCACTTTTATCACATAAAATAAATAAGTTTTCATCATTATATGAAAGAATTAGTTCTGAAAAAATTAGAAAATTAATTAAATTATGTGAATAAAAATATTAGAGATAATATTGTTATATAATAATTTTTTTTTGAAATATATATGAATATTTTTAATTAATATTTTTAATAAAAAGAAAACTTATAATCTTGTGGGATTTCTAAATTATTAAACCATGAAACAATCCAATTATTTCGATTAGTATTTTTTACTTTAACAATAAATACTCCTAAAGCAGCAATAAAAGTATGATTATAAAATAAAAGCGGAATTTGATTTCTCAACCAAGGTGGAATATTTTTTTCTTGCCAAATTTTTTTTATTTTTCTGGTGTGATTTCTTCCTAAAATTGAAATTCTTCCTTCATGTTGAAAACGAATATTAATTAATTCATTTGTATGAGGCGCAGGAAGTATTATACCATTTTTGTTTTGTATTAAATATCCTAAATTATTAGGCAATTTTAATTTTTTGTTTTTATTATGCCAAAATAGTAACATATTTTGAATATTTGGTTTAATTTTTATAAAATATAGCACTTTTTTATAACGTTTTATTGCATGATTTTTTATAATTATCTTAGGATTGGCATCATTTCGACAAAAAATCATTTGGTAATAAATATTTTGAATATTTTTATATGAAGGTATTTTGATTTTTTTTAATGTAAGCCAATATCTTATTAATGCTGTACACATGTCTTTTTTCATGTGTTGAAAGTTTGAAATATCTAACGATTCATCATATTTTATAAAATTAACAATTTTTTTATGAAGAAAATAATTTAGTAATTTAGTTTCTTTTTGACATATCATTGTAGTACGAAAACAGTTTTTTACAAAAAAAGGCCATCTTTTTTCTAATATTGGAAGCATTTTATTTCTTATAAAATTACGATCATAATCAATTTGATGATTGCTAAAATCTTCAATCCATTTTAATTTTTTACTTTTAGCCCATAATTCTAATTTTTTTTTTGTGATATTTAAAAAAGGACGAATAATATTTTTATTTCCAAATTGAGTATCAAAAGACATACTAGAAAGTCCTGTAGGACCGCTTCCTCTTTTTAAAAATAATATAAATGTTTCACATTGATCATTGATATGATGACCAGTAAGTAAAATTTCGTTATCATATAAATTTTTATAAATAATATTATATCTTTGTATTCGTAACTGTTCTTCAATATTATTGTTAATATTACAATTAAGATTAATATTTTCAATAATTAATGGGATTTGATTTTGAATACAAATAGTTTTGCAATGTTCTGTCCATTCTTTTGAACGCAAATTAATATTATGATTTATATGAATAGCACGTATTTGAATATGATTTTTTTTTTTATTTTTAGCAATTGATAAAGTAGAACTGTAGAATCTAATCCACCACTATAGGCTATTAAAAATGATTTTTTTTTGTATTTTTTAATAAAATTTTCAATCAAATTATAAATTTTTCCTATTAAATAATTTAATACGTTCGAGTGGACTTGAACCACCAACTTCTACCATGTCATGGTAGTGCTCTAACCAATTGAGCTACGAACGTTTTGATGTATTATTTCAATTATATATTATTTTTATAAAAATATACAAATATTTTTTTATAGTTTAAAATTTTAACATATAATAATATTTATAAAAATATCTTTTTAAAGGAAAGGTTATGTTTACAGGTATTGTAAATGGAATTGCTACGATTGTGTTAATCAAAAAGAAAAAAAATATTTATACTTTTACTGTAGAAATATCATTGAATTTATTTAAAAATCTTAAAGTAGGTGATTCAGTAGCATATAATGGCTGTTGTGTAACTATTAAATCAATTCATTGTCCTTTTATAATATGTGATATTATTAAAGAAACATTAAATATTACTAATTTGGGATTATTATCTGTTGGAGATCGTATTAATTTTGAAAAATCAGTAAAATATGGTGATGCAATTGGCGGACATATAATATCCGGTCATATTATGACTACTGCTTATATATCTAGTATACTTAATTTAGAAAATAATTGTACTATTTGGTTAATATTAAAAAATAAAATATTGATGAAATATCTTTTTTATAAAGGTTTTATTTGTATTGATGGAATTAGTCTTACTGTTAATAATATTATTAAAAGTGAATTTTGTGTGAATATAATACCACATACTTTGCTTGTTACAACTATAGGGAAAAAAAAACAAGGTAGTATAGTAAATATTGAAATTGATTTCTATACTCAAACAATTGTTGATACAACAGAACGTTTAATTAATAAAAAAATTAGAAATAATCAATTATGAAATAAATTTTTTTTAAATGCTAGTTTAGTTCTTTATTTTAGTAAAAATTTATATATTTATAATTTAGATCAAATAAATAAAATTAAAAATATTTATTTTATTTTTTCTACTACTTTTTAATGTATATAGTAAATTTGTATTTGTATGGTGTATTATTTTTTTTAATTAATTAAGCGTATAAAAATATAAGAAATAAATATAATTCAAGAAATAACTCATAGTAGTACATAACTTATAGTACATAGTAGACAGTATATAATCTAATAAATCAAATTTTTACCTACTAAAATAATATTTTTAATTATTGTTGTTCATAATATATTTGCTATATATTTGCTAAATATGATTTTTTTGGTTTTAATTTAAATATTTTTTCGATAGTACGAAATAAAAATTATTTAAATTATCTATTAGTTATTTAGTGCATTATTAGTATATATATAGTATATATAGTCAATCTATTTATATATAGTATATAGTAGTTAGGTGATTTTTTTTAATATTTAAAATATTATCAAATTTTTTTAAAATATAAAAAATATTATATTACAATATTAAATTATTTTTAATATTGTAATAAAAATTAATTTTTATTTGAAAAAAAATAATTTATTAATTAAATATTAAAAGAAATACTAAAATTTATAATTGTTATATTTTTTCTAAAATGATTTAATATTTTCATTAAAGTGTATATTTCTTTTCTAGTAAAATAAGAATATTCATTTTTTTATTATAAATTTAGTCATTACTGCTCGTATTAATATTGAAACAATCATGTTTTTATATTTACGAATTGTGTAAATTGATTTCTAATTTTAATAATTATCTTGTTAATTTTATTAAATATTTTTATTTGAAAGCAATGTTATTAATTTTATAACGATACAATTATAATAAATGAAAATATTTCTTAATAAGAAAAAAATTTATTAAGGCAAAAACTATCGTTAAAACAAGTTTTTTCTTAATGAAATAATTTATTTATATTATTAGATAGATATTAATATTTAAGAGATAAAAAAAATTTTATTAATATAATTGTTTTAAGTATAACCGTTATAATTTTTTCTTAAAATAATTATTTATTCTATTATTATCAAAACAATCATCATATACACAATTTATAGAATTTTTAATTTATCCTAAGTAGTTGTATAATTTATAGGTATTTTAATCCTATTGATTAGTAAAGTAGATATAGAAAATTTTATTTTATATAAATTCTCTACAATTTATTATTTTTTAATTATTTAGATTTAATTTTTTAATGTTTATATTTTTATATTAACTTGTATTCTTTCTGTCAAAATATAATAGATTTATATGTTTAAAAAATAGAATTAGAAATCATTTAAAATTTTTTTGCATTAAAAAATTAGAAATAATTATGAATAAAGAAATACGTTATAAAATTTTGTTATTATTTCATGATAAATATCCAGAACCTAAAATAGAATTAGTATTTTCTTCAGATTTTGAATTGTTATTATCTGTCATGCTTTCAGCTCAATCTACTGATATAATGGTTAATAAAGTAACACAAGAATTATTTCAAGTAGCAAATACTCCGGAAAAAATTTTATTTTTAGGAAAAAAACGTCTGATAAATTATATTAAAGGAGTAGGATTATATAATATAAAAGCATTAAATATTATTCGTACTTCTTATTTACTATTAACTCAGTATAAGGGGAAAGTTCCAAATAATCGTATTGCATTAGAATCTTTTCCTGGTGTAGGAAGAAAAACTGCTAATATTATTTTAAATATATTATTTAAAAAAAAACTATTGCTGTTGATACACATGTTTTTAGAGTATCTAATCGTACTAAGTTCGCTACAGGTCAAAATGTTAAAGAAGTTGAAAAAAAATTAATTAAATTAGTACCTAATATTTTTAAATTAAATTTTCATTTATGGTTTGTTTTGCATGGGAGATACATTTGTACTGCAAGGCAAATAAAATGTGATATATGTTTAATACATAAATTCTGTGAATTTAAAAAAAAATAATATATTTTAATGGATATAAAAGTGATTATTGTAAAAGTTGTTTTACCTTTTCCAATTAGAAGATATTTTAAATATTTTATGCCTGATTGCATGTATCCTGTTATTGGTGGACGTATTATAGTTCCTTTTCATTCTAAAGAGATAATAGGTATTGTCATTGATTTTTATAATGAAATTGATACAAGTCAATTAGATTTAAAATATGTAATATCATTAATTGATACTCAATCTCTTTATAATAAAAGTATCTTAGATATTTTAATATGGACAAGTAAAAATTATCAATGTCCCATTGGAAATTTATTTTTTTCTATTTTACCAAAACTTTTACGTTCTAATTATGTTCCAAAAAAAACATATATTTTAAAATGGAGTATAACTAAAAAAGGACAAGAATTAGATTTAAAATATTTTAAAAATAAAAAAACACAGTTGCGTGCTTTACTGATTTTAAAAAAACGTAGCATCTTAAGTACTGAATTAAAAATATATCAATTATCTAAATTAATTTTAAAAAAACTAGAAAATCAAGCATTATGTGATATGAGTACTAGTAATAATAAAAATTTTCAAGATCAATTTTCTCTAAACAATAAAAGCAAGATTTTTGTGAATAAAAAAATATTAATTGTTATTAATGATTTTTTGAATCAAAAATATTTTAAATCTTGGTTGTTAACAAAAATTAATTTACATGTTAAAGTAAAATTTTATTTAGGTTTAATTAAAATATTATTATGTAGAAATATACAAATATTAATTTTAGTACCTTATATTAAAAATATAAATATTATTTTAGTATTTTTGAAAAAATATTTTAATATTTCTATTAATATTTTTCATTCAAAATTAAATAGTAGACAATGTTTAAAAGTATGGTTAAAAACAAAAAATGGTAATAATTTAATTATTATTGGTACAAAAAAAAGTATTTTTTTGCCTTTTTTTAATCTTGGTTTGATTATTGTTCTTGAAGAACATCATTTACAATATAAAAGTATTAGTCAATGTAGATATAATTTTAGAGATTTAGGAATATTAAGAGCATATAAAGAAAATATTCCTATAATTTTAGATTCAGATACTCCGTCACTGAGAACATTATATAATATTTTATATAAAAAATGTTTTTATATTAATTTACCTGAATGTGATCGTATTAATAAATATAATTATAATATTATTAATTTAAAAAGAGAAAAAACAAAATTTGGTTTATCTTTAACTTTAATCAACGAAATTTATAAAAATATTAAAAAAAAACAAGTATTATTAATTTTTAATAAATTAAGTTTGTTTTTTTGGGTATTAATATGTGAGCAATGTAACTGGATATTTAAATGTACTTTGTGTCAAGATGATTTTGAAATAAATGAATATCATAATATTTTATTTTGCAAATTTTGTTTAATTAAAATAGAAAAACCAACATTTTGTTACAATTGTGGTTATTTAAAATTGGTTGTTAAAAATATCAATTTAGAACAAATTAAAAATAAAATAAAAAATATTTTTCCAAAAATTCCATTATTTTTTTTACTAAAAAATAAAAATATTAATCAAAATAATTGTGAAATATCTTTAAAAAATCCTCATATTATTATATCAACAGAAGAAATTATAGAAAATTACTATTTTCCTAATGTAAAATTAGTGAGTTTGATTTCTGTTGATCATCATTATTTTTCTTTTCATTTTCGTTCTATTGAATATTTTTCACAATTTTATATTAATTTACATAAATTAACACGTTTTAAACAAAAAGAATTAAAAATATTTATACAAACATCCTTTCCTAACGATGTATATTTAAAAGAAATATGTAATAATACATATCATAACTTTTCTAAAAAATTATTATTTCTAAGAAAAAAATATTTGTTACCACCGTGGAGTTGTCAAAGTATTATTTATTCTGAAAGTTTACATTCAGAAAATAATATTATTTTTCTTAATTTTATTCGTCTAATTTTAGAAAAAAAATCTAATCAATATAATATATTTCTGTGGTTAATTGGACCACAAAATTCTTTAATATTGAAAAATAAAAAAAAAAAAATTAATCACTTAACAATTCAGTGTTCTTCACGTGTTGCTCTTAATTATTTATTAAATGAATCTATTGATATAATAAATATTTTTTCTATTTCAAAACATGTGAAATGGTTTGTAGATATCGAACCTAATTAAAAAACATAAAATATTTTTATTGTAATAATTATTTTTATTGATTGAACTTCTAAAAGAATTAACTTAAAATATTCTAAGTATAAATAATATTTTACGTATAAATATTTTGTTTGATTGTGAAATAAGAAGGTTTTATGACTGAATTTAATTTAATTGAAGCATTACGTAATAGAAGTTTAATACATCATATTACAAATGAGAACAATTTAAATAAAATAATTCAAAATAATTCAATTTCTCTTTATTGTGGTTTTGATCCAACAAGTGATAGTCTTCATGTCGGTCATCTTTTACCATTAATCACTTTAAGACGTTTTCAAATAGCAGGTCATCGTCCTATAATTCTTATAGGAGGAGCAACGAGTTTGATAGGAGATCCTAGTTTCAAAGAAAAAGAACGTATTTTTAATACTAATGAAAATGTTGATTTATGGACAAATAAAATTATTAAACAAATTTCTTGTTTTTTAGATTTTAATTGTGGTAATAATAGTGCATGTTTATTAAATAATAACATATGGTTTAAAAAAATAAATGTCTTATCTTTTTTAAGAGATGTCGGAAAGTATTTTTCAATTAACAAAATGATTAATCGAACTGCAGTTAAACAAAGAATTATTCGACCTGATCAAGGAATTTCATTTACAGAATTTTCTTATAATTTATTACAAGCATATGACTTTTTTTTCTTAAATAAGAAACATGAAGTGCTTCTACAGATCGGAGGAGCTGATCAATGGGGTAATATTTCTTCTGGAATGCATTTAATTCATCGTAGATGTAAAAAAGAGGTTTTTGGTTTAACTATCCCTCTCTTGATGCAAGATAATGGAATGAAATTTGGAAAAACAGAATCTGGAGCCATATGGTTAGATATCAATAAAACTAGTCCATATAAATTTTATCAATTTTGGATGAATATAGAAGATATTCATGTGTATTATTTTTTAAAAATGTTTACTTTTATAGATATCTCGGAAATAAATAAAAGAGAACAAGAAAATAAAAATAAAAAAAATATTATTTCTGATAAGTCTCTTCTTGCTAAGAATATTACTCTATTAGTTCATGGGAAAGATAAATTATTATCAGTCGAACGAATTACTGATTTTCTCTTTTCAAAAAAAGATATTCATATTACAATATCTGATTTTAAACAATTAAAACAAGATGGTATACCATCAGTAGAAGCTTGTCAGATAAAAGATTTACAAGATGCATTAGTAAAAACTTCATTAGCACAATCTCGAACTCAGGCTAAAAATATGATAATTTCAAATTCTATTTCAATCAATAAACAAAAAATAAGAAAAAATCATATTTTTAATTATAATGATAAAATTTTTGGAAAATTCACACTGTTATCTAGAGGAAAAAAACATCATTCTTTATTATGTTGGTAATTTTTTAAAATTAATTGCAAAACTTTCACCACAACCGCAAAATTTGTCTAGTTTAGTATTATAAAATTTAAATACTTTGTTAATATTATTTTTTATATAATCTATTTTTACTCCTTCTAAAAACGGCATATCTTGAGAAAAAATATATATCAAAATATTTTTATATAAAAAAGTCACTTCTTTTGGATGTGATGGGTTATGTAAATCTGAATGTTTTACTAATTCCATAGTATAGCGAAATCCTGCACATCCTGATTTTTTTATATTTAATCTAATTCCTTTATTATCAGAATCTAAATTAATTAAAAACATCATTTGATGTATAGCAGATTTAGTTATGGAAATGCCTTTCCATTTTTTTTTATTTAATATATAAGTATTAATTTCATATTTTTTCATGATATTCCTAATATGTTAAAAATTATTTGAGAATGGTAAAATTTAAAAAACATTTTTATTTTGAAGAAATATTTATATTTTAAATAATATTATTTTTATAACTTTTAATGTTATAATTATTTTATATTTCTATAGAAATATAAATTGTATTATAAAAATTAATTTTGCAAGAAATTACTTATAATATAAAAATATTGAGGTAAAATAATTATATGCAAAATTCAAGAGACAAGATAGATTTATCACAATCTATTTTATCACTGATATTTATTATTTCTATGGGTGTAGTGAGTTTTTTAGTTATAAAACCATTTATATTAGGATTTTCTTGGGCTAGCATGATTGTAATTGCTACATGGCCGTTAATGTTAAAAATACAAAATTTTTTTGGGGGAAAACGTGCTTTAGCAGTATTAATAATGATTATTATTCTACTGCTTTTATTCATTATTCCAGTATTTTTTTTAGTTAAAAGTTTAATTGCGACAAGTATACCTCTAATACATTGGTTGAGTTCAAATACTTTAGAGTTCCCAGAATTAGAATGGCTTCAAGATATTCCTTTAATTGGAAAAAAAATATTTATTAGTTATCAAGAATTATTAGATAGTGATGGAAGAGCATTAATTCGTGAAATAAAACCTTATATGGGACGTACAACTGAATTTTTTATTATTCAAGTAAAAAACTGTGGTTTATTTTTTATTCATTTAATATTAATGCTTTTTTTTAGCGCCTTGTTATACTGGAATGGAGAAAAAATTAGTGAAATAGTAAAAAATTTTGCGTATCGACTCAGTAAAAAAAATGGTTATGCTATTGTTTTATTAGCAACTCAAGCAGTAAGAGCCGTTGCATTAGGTGTTGCAGTAACAGCTTTAATACAAGCTTTATTATCTGGTATAGGGTTATTAATTTCTGGTGTTCCTTATTGGGCATTATTAATGATAATAATTTTTTTTTCTTGTTTAATACAATTAGGTCCGTTACCAATTTTAATACCATCAATTATATGGCTATATTGGAATAATAACACTACTTGGGGCACAATATTATTAATTTGGAGTTGTCTTGTATTTATATTAGATCATATATTAAGACCATTTTTTATAAGGATAGGAGCAGATTTACCTATTTTATTAATTTTATCTGGAGTTATTGGAGGTTTATTAATTTTTGGAATGATAGGTTTATTCATTGGTCCAATAGTATTAGTTATATTTTATCGTTTGATAATATCATGGACGTATGGAATTTCACTTGCATCATTTTTAGAAAAAATACATCGTTAAAAATCAATTAATTCATATTTAATAATAGATTTAATAATAGAATAAATAAATACTTTTAATTCAATATAATCTAAATTATGATAATATATAAAATAATTCATTATATTATTAAATAAAAAAATGATCATATACAATTATTTCTTGATATTTGATCTTCCTTTGTTCCTGTTTAAAATTCTATCAGATTATTTATATAATACTAATTAAAATTCTTCATCCAAATAAAATTTTTTTTATTCAGTATTATAAAGTTATTAAAAATAATATTTGAACTGATTAGTTTTTCGTTATTGTTATCATATCTATCTATTCTTTCCAGAATAAAAAATTCATTTAGAGAATAAAATGAAAAAAACAGATGAACTACGTACAATACGTATTGATCCATTAATAACTCCATCTGAATTAGCAAAAAAATATGCTATTACTTCAGAGATCATGGATACCGTTATCGCAACAAGACAAAATATTGCTCGTATCATGACTGGAAAAGATTTGCGATTACTTGTTGTAATAGGTCCATGTTCAGTGCATGATCCTGTTGCTGCAGTAGAATATGCTCATCGATTATATGAATTACGATTAAAATATAAAGAACGTCTTGAAATTATCATGCGTACATATTTTGAAAAACCAAGAACAGTAGTGGGATGGAAAGGATTAATTTCAGATCCAGATTTAAATAGAAGTTTTAGAGTTAATCATGGATTAGCTATTGCTCGGAAATTATTATTAGATATTAATGCAATAGGTATGCCTGCTGCAACAGAATTTCTTGATATAGTTATAGGTCAATTTATTGCTGATTTAATTAGTTGGGGTGCTATTGGAGCTAGAACAACTGAAAGTCAAATTCATAGAGAAATGGCTTCTGCTCTTTCATGTCCAGTTGGTTTTAAAAATGGTACTGATGGAAATATTCGAATTGCTATCGATGCTATTCGGGCTGCACAAGTACAACATTTATTTTTAGCACCTAATAAAAATGGACAAATGACAATTAATCATACTAGTGGTAATCCATATGGACATATCATTATGAGAGGTGGTCGTTCTCCAAATTATCATGCTGATGATATTAATTCAGCTATAAAAAATTTACGTGAGTTTAATTTATCAGAATATTTAATGGTTGATTTTAGTCACGGTAATTGTTTAAAAGAACATCTTCGTCAAAAAAATGTTTCTGAATCTATTTCACGTCAAATTTCTCAAGGTTCTAAATCTATATTTGGTGTTATGATCGAAAGTTTTTTAGAAGAAGGTTTTCAAAAAGTCGTACACAATCAACCATTAATATATGGAAAATCTATTACTGATGCTTGTTTAAATTGGAAAGACAGCACTTTAATTATTAAACAATTAGCAGATGCTGTAGATGCTCGTTTTTAATCAGTGTGTATGCTAGTCAAAAAAAATTGACTAGCATATTTTTTTAATTTAAATATGTTTATATATATTTTTTTGATACTCTATTCTGATCTGATATTTACAAATAGATACTATATAAATAATTATTTTTAAATTGATATTCGATTATTAAATAAATAATATTTTTAATTAAGGACGTAATAGAATGCCTGTAATAAGATTTTGCGATGGAAGTCAACAGGTGTATGAGAATTCTGTTTCATTAATAGAGATTATTAAAAATAAAAATCCTAATATAATAAAGTCTCTAATTGCGATTTCTGTAAATAATCAATTTTCAAATTTAAATGCTATAATTAAAGAAGATTCTATTATTAATTTCATAAGTAAAAAAGATCATCAATCGCTAAATATTATTCGTTATTCTTGTGCACAATTATTAAGTTATGCGATAAAAAACATATGGCCATATGCACAAATTGCTGAAATTAATATTTTAGAAAACGGTTTTTATTGTGATATAGATTTAAAAGATACAATTTTATTAAAAGATCTTGTATTTTTAGAAAAAATAATGAAACGTTTTGTGAAAAAAGAATATGATATTTTAAATAAACGTGTTTCTTATTCTAAAGCACGAGATATATTTCAAAAACGTAATGAAAAATATAAAATTTTTTTTATAGATAAAAAACTTAATTCTTATGAAAATATTTCATTATATTATCATGAAAATTATGTCGATTTTGATATAGGTATACAAGTATTTAATATAAAATTTTGTAATAATTTTAAACTACAAAATATTGGAGGTGTATACTGGGAAGGAAATAAAAATAATAAGATGTTGAAAAGAATTTATGGTACTGCTTGGTCTAATAAAAAACAACTAGATGAACATCTTAATTATTTAAATGAATTAGAAAAAAGAGATCATAGAAAAATTGGGAAGTTTCTTGAATTATATCATATGCAAGAAGAATCTCCAGGTATGGTGTTTTGGCATTATAATGGTTGGATCATTTTTAATGAACTAAAAAATTTTGTTCGAGTAAAATTAAAAGAATATAAATATCAAGAAGTTAAAACACCATTATTAATAGATCAATTAATATGGAAAAAAACTGGACACTGGGATAATTATAAAAATGCAATTTTCACTACTTCATCAGAACATCGTGAATATTGTATTAAACCAATGAATTGTCCTGGTCATGTTCAGATTTTTAATCATAGGTTGAAGTCTTATCGAGATTTACCTATTCGTATGGCAGAATTTGGAAGTTGTCATCGAAATGAACCTTCAGGTTCTTTGCATGGTTTGATGCGTGTGCGCAATTTTACACAAGATGATGCTCATATATTTTGTACTAGAGAACAAGTTCGTACTGAAATTAATGATTGTATTAAAATGATATATGATTTATATAGTATATTTAATTTTAAAAAAATATTAGTTAAATTATCTACTCGTCCAGAAAAACGTATTGGCACTGATTCTTTGTGGAATAAAGCAGAAAAAGATTTATCTGATATGCTTATAGAAAATCATTTATCATTTGAATATCAATTAGGAGAAGGAGCTTTTTATGGTCCTAAAATTGAATTTATTTTACAGGATTCGTTAAATAGAAGTTGGCAATGTGGAACAATACAATTAGATTTTTATCTACCTTTACGTTTAAATTCATTTTATATTAATGAACACAATGAACGTAAAGTTCCTATTATTATTCATCGAGCCATATTAGGTTCAATAGAACGATTTATAGGTATATTAATTGAAGAATCTTCAGGTAATTTACCAACATGGTTATCTCCAGTTCAAGTAGTAATTATTAGTATTTCAGCAATTGGAAAAGAATATATTACACAATTAATTAAAAGATTGTCTGATATTAATATTCGTGTAGAATCTGATTTAAGAAATGAAAAAATGGGTTTTAAAATTAGGCAACACATATTACGTAAAATTCCTTATATTATCATTTGTGGTGAAAAAGAAATTAGTTCTAAAAAAATATCTGTTCGTAATAGAAAAGGTTATAATTTTAATATGATTGATCTTAATTTTTTTATTGAAAAGTTACAAAAAGAAATTATTACTCGTAACTTTTATCAAATGGAGGAATAAAGTATTAAAGGTGGAAAAAGAACTCAATTAACACGTCCTAATCGTATTAATAGTGAAATACGTGCTATTAAAGTACGTCTAACAGGTGTAGACGGCAATCAAATTGGAATAGTTAACTTACGCGAAGCTTTAGAAAAATCTGAAGAATTGGGATTAGATTTAGTTGAAATTAGTCCAAATGCTGAACCTCCTGTTTGTCGTATTATGGATTATGGAAAATTTCTTTATGAAAAAAGTAAATCTTCTAAAGAACAAAAAAAGAAACAAAAAGCAATTCAAATCAAAGAAATCAAATTTCGTCCTGGAACTGATGAAAGCGATTATCAAGTTAAATTGCGTAATTTAATACGATTTTTAGAATATGGTGATAAAGTAAAAATTACTCTCCGATTTAGAGGTCGAGAAATGGCTCATCAAAAAATTGGTGTAGATATGTTAAATAGAATTAAACATGATTTAATAGAATTAGCAATTGTCGAATCTTTTCCATTAAAAATTGAAGGTCGTCAAATGATCATGGTATTATCGCCAAAGAAGAAATAGTATTTATAAATTAATTACATTAATAATTAGTTATATTTTCTTTTTATAATTTAAATGAAATAGTTTATGCTAAAAATTAAAACTTTAAAAAGTGCAGCAAAGCGTTTTAAAAAAACTGCATCTGGTAAATTCAAACGTAAACAAGCAAATTTACGTCATATTTTAACAAAAAAAACTACAACTAAAAAACGTCATCTTCGTTCTAAAGTTTTAGTATCTAAAAAAGATATAGAACGTGTTAAATCTTTTTTGCCATATGTATAATTAATTTTTTTTGTTAAGATTTTATGAATAGGAGAGCATAAATGGCTCGTGTAAAACGTGGTGTAATTGCTCATGCTCGTCATAAGAAAATCTTAAAGCAAGCAAAAGGTTACTATGGAGCGCGTTCACGCATTTATAGAGTTGCATGTCAAGCAGTAATTAAAGCTGGTCAATATGCTTATCGTGATAGACGACAAAGAAAAAGACAATTTCGTCAATTATGGATTACGCGTATTAATGCTGCTGTTCGTCAAAGTCAAATGTCTTATAGCCAATTTATTTTTGGTTTAAAAAAAGCTTCAATTAATATTGATCGAAAAATATTATCTGATATTGCTATATTTGATATTTTTTCATTTAATAAATTAGTAGACAGGGCAAAACAAGCTTTATTATAAACATTCAATTGTAATATATTTAGAGGGGAAAACGTATCTCCCCTCCATTTTTTAAAATTAATAATTTTAATTAAAATATTATTTAATATATTTTAATTATTAATTTTTATATCTAAAAAAATCAGCTTCCTTAATGGGAGCTTTTTAGTATATTAAGTTATAAAGTTTAATTCATAAAATAATAAAGAAAATAAAATGTTAAATTTACAAACATTATTTAAAAAAATTAAAATAGATATAAAAAAATCAACAACTATTGAAGAATTGAATAAAATTAGGGTTCAATATTTAGGTAAAAAGGGAATTTTAACTGCTTATATAAAAAATTTAAAAACATTTTCTTTTTTGGAAAAAAGACAATATAGTATTTTGATTAATAAAAAAAAACAAGAAATAATTGATGATATTCAAAAACATAGCAAATATTTAACTATGTTAATGTTAGAAAAAAGAATTAAACAAGAAAAAATTGATATTTCTTTACCTGGTCGTCGTTATGATAATGGTAGTTTTCATCCTATTACAAAAACTATTTATGATATTGAAACATTTTTTTTTAAATTAGGTTTTGAATCGATTTATGGTCCTGAAATAGAAGATGAATATCATAATTTTGATGCTTTAAATATTCCTAAAAATCATCCAGCGCGCAATAGTCATGATACTTTTTGGTTTGATACTAATCGGTTATTAAGAACTCAAACTTCAAATATGCAAATTCGTATTATGAAAGAAGAAAAACCTCCCATGCGGTTTATTTTTCCTGGAAAGGTATACAGAAACGATTATGATATGACACATACACCTATGTTTCATCAAATTGAAGGTTTAATAGTTGATCGAAAGATTACTTTTTCTAATTTAAAATGGATGATATATAATTTTTTATATGATTTTTTTGGGGATAAAGTATCTATTAGATTTCGTCCATCTTATTTTCCCTTTACAGTACCTTCAGCAGAAGTAGATATTTTTATAAAAGATGATTTCATAAAACCATTAGAGATTTTGGGGTGTGGAATGGTTCATCCAAATGTATTGAAAAACGTTAATATTAATTCTAGTATATATTCTGCTTGTGCGTTTGGAATAGGTGTAGAAAGAATGGCAATGTTGCGTTATAAAATAACTGATATTCGGTCTTTTTTTGAAAATGATATCAGATTTTTAAATCAATTTAAATATAATTAGTGAGATGAAATGAAATTCAGTGAAAAATGGCTGCGTGAATGGATTGATGTTAAAATTGATAGTAATATATTGTATGAACAAATTGCTAATTCTGGTATTGAAGTAGAATATATCAAAAATTTTAAAACACAATTTTCTGGTGTTATTGTTGGGAAAATTGTCGAATGCATATCTCACAGTTTATCAAATGAGCTTAAAAATGATCTGAAAATAGTAAAAGTAGATATAGGAAAAAAAAAGTTATTAAATATTGTATGTAGAGCATGGAATTGTCGTAATGGAATTAAAGTTGCAGTAGCTACTATTGGTGCTATTTTAAAAGATAAAATTATTGATACAAAAACAATTCAAGGGGAATTATCTGAAGGAATGTTATGTTCTTTTTTTGAATTAGGAGTATTTTTAAAAAATAATACAATTATTGAATTTTCTCAAGATATACCGATAGGTATAAATGTTAATGATTATCTGAGATTAGAAGATAATATCATTAAAACTTCTATTACTGCAAATCGTCCGGATGGATTGAGTATTTTAGGAATATCACGTAATATAGCAGCTATGAATAATTTTAAAAAATTATTTTTAGAAAATATATCAACATCTATTCATTTTCATAAAAAAATTAATATTGATATTCAAGCTAAACAGCAATGTTCAAATTTTTTAGGAAGAATAATAAATAATATTAATGTAAACGTCGATACTCCTTTATGGATGAAAAAAAAATTGTTTTTTTCTGATATGTTGTCTGAAAATATTATTATTAATATTATTAATTATGTATTAATTGAGATTGGCCAACCTTTAAATATATTCAATACAGATAATATAGATGATTTAATTATTGTTCGCATGGCAGAAAATCAAGAATATCTTTTTTTAAAAGATAATATAAAAATAGAATTAAATAAAAATATATTAGTTTTTTCTAATAAAAATGAAATATTGTCACTCCCCGGTAATATTAATTCTATTTTTTCTGAGATCAGTAAAAATACTAAAAATATCTTTCTAAGTTCGTGTTTGATAAATAAAGAATCAATATTAGATATTTTAAAGAAAATTGATTCTAATACAATGTTAGAATATTACCATTATGGTATTGATTCTTCACTTCAAAATTATGCTATTGAATATGCTACACAATTAATTTTAAAAATTTGTGGCGGTGAAGCTGGTGTAATTACTCATAAAAACAATAATTTATTTACACATAAAAATAATAGCATAAGAGTATATTATAAAACGTTACAGAAAATAATAGGAATATCTATTAAAGATATTACAGTTTCTAAAATTTTGTATAATCTTGATTATAAAATAAATACTTATAAAAAATATTGGGATGTAATTCCTCCTAGTTGGCGTTTTGATATATTAATTGAAGAAGATGTAATTAATGATGTAATACGAATATATGGATATCATAATATTTTTTTAAATCCATTGAAAGAACATATAAATTTTCATAAAAAAGATAAATCAAGTGATTATTTTTTGAAAAAATCTGCTAAATTATTGATTAATCGAGGATATTATGAGGTTATAAATTATAGTTTTATTAATCCTAAAATAGAAAATTTAATTTTTAAAAATAAAGAAAATATTTTAATATCTAATCCTATTTCACAAGATATGTCATGTATGCGTTCATCTTTATGGCCTGGTTTGCTAAAAAATGTTTCTTATAATAAAAATCGTCAGCAACAAAGTATTCGTATTTTTGAAAGAGGATTGTGTTTTTCAATTAATAAAAAAGAAAATCTTAGTATTAAGCAAGAAATTTTTTTAGCAGCTTTAATTAGTGGAAATCATCTTAAAGAAAGTTGGTTTATTACAACAAGAAAAGCAGATTTTTATGATTTAAAAGGTGATTTAGAACTAATATTAGATGAAATATGTGAATTAGATGATATAGAATTTAGACGTGAAAAAATATTTGGTTTACATCCAGAACAATCTGCATCTATATATTTTCAAGATGATTTAGTTGGAAAAATTGGTGCTATTGATCCAAGATTAGAAAAAAAATTAAATGTGAATAGTTCTACATTTTTATTTGAAATATCATTAAAACATTTTTCTCAAATAAAAAAATTGAAATTTCAGGAGATTTCTAAATTTCCTACAATACGAAGAGATATTGCAATAATAATATCAGAAGATACTGCAGTACATGATGTGATTAAAACATGCAAAAATTTTTTTATAACTACTACTCAGATAGTAGAAATTAATTTATTTGATATATATTCTTATCAAGCATCATCTAATATGAAAAAAAGCTTGGGTATTAGTTTTATTTTTCAAAATAATCAAAGAACTTTAAAAGATAATGAAATTAATTTAATGATAAACAATTGTATAGAAGTATTAGAAGAAAAATTTCAAGTGATTTTAAGGAAATAAAGTTATGGTTCTTACAAAAGCCGAAATTTCAGAAAATTTATTTGAAAAATTAAAGTTAACGAAACGAGATTCTAAAATAGTTGTAGAGTCTTTCTTTGAAGAAATTAGAATAGCTTTAGAACAAGGAGAAGAAGTAAAATTATCTGGTTTTGGAAATTTTCAAATTAAAAATAAAAAAGCTCGTCCTGGTAGAAATCCTAAAACAGGAGAAGATTTTCTTATAACAGAAAGACGAGTAGTTACTTTTAAAGCAGGTCAAAAATTAAAAGAGAAAATTGATAATTATTTAATAAAAAAAATATAAATTTGAAATTTTTGAAAATTCAAAAGAAATAAAATATATAACTTTTTGAGTTTTTTAATTTTTTAGAAAAATTATTCATATTTTAATATAATTTTTTATCTTTAAATAAAATATTATTTTAGTTATAATAAGCAAAATATATTAAGATAATAAAATTATAAGCATTTTTAAAATAATTAGTAACATTAACACTGATAATTTAATTAGTTTACAAAAATGAGAAGATTTTTTTAAATTTTGAAATATAAAGATTATAGTAATATAATTAATATTTTATTAGTAAGAATATAAAATATTAGTAATCATTAAATATTTTATAATAGTTTTTTTATTGACCATTCAAGATTCTGAAATATATTAGTAGAATTCTCTTACTATCTATTTATAAAAAAAAGAAATCAATTAGAAATAAATTGATATAACTGCGTATAAAACATTAATTTTATTGCAGGATTTAGTATGAGAGTATATTTCCATTTCTCTGAATTACATAATACAGATAAAATAAGAATCAATATGCATGATCTTAAATTTCTTCGTAATAAAAAAGATAAATTTGGATTTCTTAGAGCAATTTATATAAAAATTGTATTATGTAGTCTAAAAATATAAGAATTTTTGAACTGATAATAAACATATATAAAATTAAAAATACATTTGATTTATTATTTTTTTTTATAAGAGGATGTATTGTATGATTTAAAAATTTATATTGTTTATTTACTTCTATAAAATAAAATAATAAATTTATTTAGTCATATTTATAAATTAACATAATAGTCTTTTAGAGATATTCATTACTAATTTTTTTTAAATTAATTATAATAAAATTCATAGTTCTTTTTTAAGTGATAATCATATACTTCATATTTTACTTATATAAAGAAATTATAAAAAATATTTTTACAGATATTTATTAAGATTTCAGAGACACATGAATTTTAGACTATTACATAAAATAGTAATTTAAGATTTAATATTGTTAATTTTCGAAAGAAATAGTATAAATTATTTGTGTTATATTAATTAAAATTTATAGTGCTATTAAAATAATCAGTATAGATACAATACAAAAAACAGGTAGTAAAATTATATCAGTTGATGCACTGTAGTTTTATTTTTAAGACCTGATCAAGAATAATCATTAAATTGTATTGATACATTAAATAATTTTATGAATTGGTCAGGTCTTATATTCTAATTGATTCAAGAAGATTTAGAATTTATAGTTTCCTTTCTAAGTGATGTAAAGTAAATAATGATAGGATATTATTGAAGTATTATACAAATAGAAATTTTTTTTTAAATTCTCAAATATCTGTAAATATTGCATCATATTTAAGTTTTTATATCATAATAATATTTGATACATGTATCAAGAATTCTCTTGATTGGAGTAAAATAAAAAAATTAAGAGAAAAATTCTTAGAATAAACTAAAAAAGTTATTTTTATTTCATTTGTTATAAAAGTAAAAATTTGTTATTTAGTACTATTGATTAAGGTATTTATTCTAATTTATGTAATATTTCTCTTAAACTTAAAGAATTAATAAAAATACGTTTTAATAGATCTGCATGAGATAGTGTTTTGTTAGAGTATTAAAAGATATAATATGTAAGTTGTGAGAAAATTTTGATCCTCGAATACTACTAAAAAATAAATAAAATTATTTAGTAACGAGATTAAAAAATTTAGAAGATTTATAAGAAAGAGTTGATTATTATATATTATTCTAAAAATAAATATTTTTTATGATAAACAGTATTATAAAATTAAAAAATATAAAAAAGATTTATCTTTTTGAAAAAGATTTGCAATTTTTATGTTTTTAAAAATTATATTCGTTCTGTGATATTTAGATTCTGATCATAAAATATTAAAAATTCATTTAAATAAAATTAATAATTTATATTATTATCTAAAATTAATATTAAATATAAGATATTCAAAAAGATTATACTTTCAATTAATTTAAATTATATTTTTATAGATATAAAAATAATTTTATATATAAATATAAAGAGGAATAAAATGAGTGTTTTTATTCATGATGCTAATGCTTTTGTTACTGAATCATCTGGAAACAGTAATTCTTTAATATTTATGATTGTTATATTTTTGTTAATTTTTTATTTTATGTTGTTTCGTCCTCAACAAAAAAAAGATAAAGAACATAAAATTTTTATGAATTCTCTTGTAAAGGGTGATGAAGTTATAACAACTAGTGGTTTTTTAGGACGTATTAATAAAGTTACGAAAAATGGATATATTTTTCTTCAATTAAATGATACTACTGAAGTTTTGATTAAAAAAGATTTTATTGCATCATCACTACCAAAAGGTACATTAAAAATATTGTGATTCTTCATATTATGAAAATATTTAATATAAATGAGAAAAGTTTGTTATTTTAAAAAAAATTTTTTTTAAATAGTTTAATAATAGTAATCGATTTAAACATATATGAGCATCAGAGTGATATATTTTAACTTTTTCAAAAAAATTATATATAGGTTTTTCAAAATCTTTAATTTTAAACAAAATATCTTTGTATTTTTTTTCTAAAAATAGAGTTTTTGTATGATTATTAAAATCATGTATCTTATTGAATAAGATAATTTCTTCTTCTTGTTTCATTAGTTTGATATTTATGTTACCTGAAAGTATTTTTTTTTCTTTTTCTAAAATATTTATTATTCTTTTAATAAACAATATTATTGTTTCTAAATATTTTGATTTTTGAAAAAAAGTTATTGCTTTTATTCTTGCATGAATGTCTATAGGTTGTGTTAATTCATATGATAATACTGATTTAATAATATTTACGCTATATCCTAGTTCTTGATACCAGTAAAATAATCTAGATATAAAAAATGTAAATATTTGATCAGATAAATCTGAATGATTAATATATTTATTATCATATAACAAAAGACTTTGAGAAATTAATTTTTTTAAATCTAAAGGTATATTTTTTTCTATAATAATACGTAGTATTCCAATAGCTAAACGTCTTAATGCAAATGGATCTTTATTTGAACTGGGAATATTACCTATATGAAACATTCCTGATAAAGTATCCATTTTGTCAGAGATAGATAATGCACAACCTATAGAACTTTTTGGAAGTTTATCACCTGAAAAACATGGTAGATATTGTTCTTCAAGAGCTAAAGCAATATCCTTTTTTTCTTGATTTTCTAAAGCATAATACATACCTATAGTACCTTGTAAGTCAGGAAATTCACATACAATATTTGTTACAAGATCACATTTTGATAACATCGCTGCTCTCATTGCATCTTCTATATTACTAAAATTATACTGAGAAATCCATTTTATGAGATATTTAAGACGAAATGTTTTGTCATATAACGAACCAAGATCGTTTTGAAATAAAACTTGCTTTAACGAAATAAGATGATTTTCTAACGAGGTTTTTCGATCATTATTAAGAAAAAAATTAATATCTGCAAGTCTAGCATGCATAACTTTTTCATTTCCTGTAATAATTTTTTTGGGTTTAGCAGGATTAATATTCGAGACAAAAATAAAATATGATAGAATATTTTGTTTAGAATTATATAAAGGAATGCATTTTTGTTGTTTTTCTATAACATATTCAAGTATTTTAGGAGGTATTTTAAGAAATTTCTTTTTAAAAGTAGCTAAAAATGCTGTAGGTGATTCTACTAAAGAAGTTATTTCATCGATCAAAATATTATTAGTTTTTATAAAACTATTAACTTTTTTTGCATTTTCTTCAATTTTTTTTATAATTATTTGTTTTCGGATTGTATATTCAGCGATAATATTATTTTCTGTAAAAAGAATAGTAGGATAATCTTTAGCATTATTAATTACTATTGTTTTTTCTTTAAAAGCGATATGATTATGCAGAATTCTTTGAGAATTAATATTAAATATTTTTCCTAAGATAATCTTATTATCTAATAACATAACAATATTACGAATAGGTCGAAAAAATTTCTGATTACTTATTTCCCATCTCATTGGTTTAATTAAAAAAATTTTTTTAAGTGCTGATTCAGTTATTTTAGGTATTAAAAGTTCTATTTTTTCTTGTTTTTGTTTTTTTTTATATAACAACCATTCTCCTTTATTAGTTTTTAAACGTGTAGTTTCTTGTATATTAATTTTGCAATGTTTCAACCAATGAATTGCTGATTTAGTTAAATATCCATTTTGATCATAAGCATTTATTACAGATGGACCTTTTTTTTGTATTTCAATAAATTTTTCTTGTGTATTAATATCTTGAATTTTTAATGCAAGTCTTCTTGGAGTAGAAAAATATGCAATTTTTTTATATGTAATGTTAAGCATGTTAAGTTCTTTAACAAAATTGTTATAAAAATTAAAGCATATTTGATCAATTAATCTAGCAGGTAATTCTTCAGTACCAATTTCAATTAATAATGTTTGTTTTTTCATTATTTTTCTCTTTTATTACTGCATAATGGAAAGCCTAATTTTTCTCTTTTATATAAGTATATTTTTGCAATTTGAGTGGTTAATTTGCGAATGCGTAAAATATAATTTTGTCTTTCATTAGAAGAGATCACATTTCTTGCATCTAATAAATTAAAAATATGATTAGCTTGTAATATTTGTTCATATGATACTAATAATAGTGGTTTTTTTAAATTAATTAATTTTTTTGCTTCAGATAAATATTTTTCAAAAACATTAAATAAAAAATTAATATCAGAAAACTGAAAATTATATTCTGAGTGTTCTATTTCATTATCTTGGAAAAGATCTCCATAAGTTATTTTCTGATCTTTATGTTTATTCCAAATTAGATCATATACATTAGATTTATTTTGCATATGCATAGCAATCCTTTCTAAACCATATGTAATTTCAACAGTTACAGGATTACATTCTATTCCACCTACTTGTTGAAAATACGTGAATTGAGTAATTTCCATTCCATTCAACCAGACTTCCCAACCGATTCCCCATGCACCTAATGTAGGATTTTCCCAGTTATCTTCTACAAAACGTATATCATTTTTTTTTTCATTAATGTTTAATAGATTTAACGAATTTAAATAAATATTTTGAATATTATCTAAAGGAGGTTTAATAATTACTTGAAATTGATAATAATATTGTAATCGATTAGGATTTTCTCCATACCTTCCATCTGTAGGTCTACGACAAGCTTGAATATATGCTGCATTAATTGGTTCTGGTCCAATTGTACCGAGAAAAGTTGCTTTATGAAATGTTCCAGCTCCAATTGGAAGATCTAATGGTTGAAAAATAGTACATCCTTGTTTTAACCAGTATTTTTGCAATGTTTCAATTAAATTATAAAAATTATTATGATTATGTTTCATTTTATATCCATAAATAGAAAAAATCTTTATTTTTTATTATAATATTTAATGCACATGTTATGTGTTTATGGTTAATAAAGATGAATAAATATAAATATTTAAAAATATATTTTAATAGAATTACTTTAAAGAAATTTTATATAAAAGATAATTCTTATATGTTATTTTAAAGAGAAAATAATGATATTTTTTTAAAAAAAGATAATTATTAATTTGCGAAAATTATATTTTTGATTTTAACAAAAAAATTTTAAAATATTAATAGTTATGTAAATACATTTTAATCATATTGTAAAATGAATAAGAAAATAATAAAATTTAATATATAATAAATTTTTATAGAAATATATTTAATTATATTATTAAAATTAAAATATTAAATTTAATACTAAATGAATTCTGATTGATTAAAATTAATTTTATCAGTATTATATTTTTATATTTTAATTTAAATGAAAATACACATTTATTCATAATTATATCTTTTTAATAATTTAAATATATAATTATTTTTATATACTAAAATATTATTGTTAAAAAAAGGAAAATAATGAACTATATCGGCGCACATATTAGTTCTGCTGGTGGTTTAGAAAAAACAATTTTACGTGCTTTTCAAATTAACGCAACAGCTTTTTCTTTTTTTACTAAAAATCAACTTCAATGGTTTTCTCCACCATTAATTCAAGAAAAAATTGATGCTTTTAAAAATTTATGTATAAAATATCAATTTACATCTAAACAGATTTTACCTCATAGTAGTTATTTGATGAATTTAGGTCATCCGATTAATGAAAAATTAAAAAAATCTCAAGATCTTTTTCTAAATGAAATGATGCGTTGTAATCAACTAGGTTTAATGTTTTTAAATTTTCATCCAGGCAGTCATTTAAATCAAATTACTGAAATTAACTGCTTATCAAGAATTTCTGATTCTATTAATATTGTATTAGAAAAAACTCAAAATGTTATAGCAGTTTTAGAAAATACTGCAGGACAAGGAACAAATGTAGGATATTGTTTTGAACATTTAGCAGAGATTATTAAAAATGTTGAAAATAAATCTAGAATAGGAGTATGTATTGATACATGTCATTTATTTGCATCAGGATATGATTTACGAACTAAAGAAGATTGTAAAAATACTTTTAAAAAGTTTAATGATATAATAGGATTGAAATATTTAAAAGGCATGCATTTAAATGATTCTAAAAAACCATTTAATAGTCGTATTGATCGCCATGAAAGTTTAGGTTTAGGAGAAATAGGAAAATTAGTTTTTACTTGGATTATGAACAATAAGAATTTTCATAATATTCCAATGATTTTAGAAACTATTAATCCTAAAATATGGAAAGAGGAAATCTCTTGGTTAAGATCGCAAAAATATAATTAAAACAATAATAATATAATAGAGGTTTAATATGTTAAAGCTTCAAGCTGAACAAAGAAAAGAGAAAGGTACAAGTTTTAGTAGAAAATTAAGAATTAATAACAAATTCCCTGGAATTTTATATGGAATTAATAAAAATAGTATTTTACTAATATTAGATCATAATTCTGTTTTTAATTTACAAAAAAAATCAGAGTTTTATCAAGAAAATCTTTTGTTATTAATTGATAATGAAACATATACAGTAAAAGTTCATAATATTCAAAGACATGTATTTAAATCAAAATTATTACATATTGATTTTATATATGCTTAATTAAATATATATTAAAATTTTTTTATTTAAAAAAATTAAATCATGATCCTAATAATATAGTAAAAAAGATCTTTCTGAAAATTAACATTGTAGGATGAAATTGTATAGCGATTAAACCTATAATCCCAGATATTATTGCAAATAATGCTAAAAATCCGATTTTATTCTTGTTGAAAAAAGAAGAATTTCTTTTATTAATTTTTCTTATTTTCCACCATTTTGATAATAGCCATATTCCAATCCATATTAGTATTGCAATAGTCAGCAAAAACCATTTAAAATAATTATTTTCTGAATTTTGTGGTATATTAATAGTAATTCCTGTTACTATACCAGGAAAAAAATATATCGGAGGCCAAAGTATACATCCAATAATACTTGGTAAAAAAAATTTATTTAATGATAATTTAAGCATACCACACATCATTGGCATTAATGGTCTGGTTGGTCCGATAAATCTTCCAAGAATAATAGCAATTATACTATGTTTGTGTAATACAGATTTAATTTTTTTAACTAATATTTGATTATTTTTTAAAAAATAGAAGTTGGTAAGACAGTTCTTAAAATATAATCCAATATAGTATGAAATCCAATCTCCAAGTAGACAACCAATTGTCCCAGCGATCCAAGCAGGATAAAATAATAATCTTCCATCACCTATGAATGTACCTAATGTAGTCATTAAAATGATACCAGGTAGTAACAGTCCTACTAGAGCAAGAGATTCTAAAAAAGAAACTATACCAACTAATAGAAGAGAATATGTTAAAGATTGTGTTATAAAAAATTCTATCCAAGATTCCATAAATGCTCATTATTTTATTTTTTTATATTATAAAGAAAATTTCATAAAAAGATTTTATACTTTATATTTTTTTTAAAGTAACCTCAAGAAGAATATTATAATTTATTTATTTTGTAAAAAAATATAAATATTTTTTGTATAAAAAGCAATAAAACATAATCATTATTAAATTTTTATTAGGACAAAATAAAAATTAAATTATTTATTTTTATAATTTTTTATATTTTTGCTAGTTTTTTTAATGTTTGGAAAAAAATATCTAGTATATAATATTCTGGTTCTTGTGAATAATCATAGTTATATTTAATGGTAATGTGCATAAAGTCATATCAGTTTTAAAAAAAAGATGATAAAAATATTAAATTCTCTTTTACAAAATATGCTTTACAAGAACAAGTTATTCATAATTAATTATAGATTCTTTAATATTATAGGAATCTTAAAGAATTAGAGAATAAATATTAAAGTTCATAAAAGACGAATTGATATTATAATAAAAAATATTTTTCTAAAAAATATTAGTATAAAAGAGTTTAAAAAACAAAATTTTTTTATATAATACAAAACCAAAACATCATCATTACAAACATTATTATAACATTATTTAAAATTAAAATAATAGAAGATTAAGAACTTTACAAACTTGTTAAAATTTCAGAAAAAAAAGTTAATATTTTTTTAAATAAATTAATTCAAGAACATAAAAATTTCAAAAAATAAATTTAAGTTATATCTTTTTACTTATTACTTATTTTAAAGAGTGATGATAATAAAAAAATTAATTAAATTCAAAAAATAGAAAATTACATAGTTACTCAAAATAATCATGATTTCGAAAAATTATTTCGTGACTTTACAAAAGAATAGCATATTTTTTAGTAAAAAAATGTTCTGGATTTGATATATATAATTAATTTTTTAAAACATTAAAAATTATTAAATCAAAAGAAATATTAGGGTTAATTTTAAGGGATAAAAGATATTATATTAAAAATTAATAATATTAGTAGTGATTAAAAGAATATTATAAATGAATTTTATCTACGATATTTTTTATAAAAATATCTATATTTTTTTGAAAGATTTTGAACTAAAAAAATATTTTTAATATATTTAACAATATTAAAAACATATAGTTTTAATCATGTTGTAGAATATTTTCTCGTAATTCTTATTTCTTTTGTAAAAAAGATAATTTAGGTTATATATAAATAAAATTGTTTAATATTAATTTTAAAAAGATACTACATATATTTAAATAGTAATAATTTTAGTAAATCTATAAAATTTGATTTTGGATAGTATATATTTAAATTTTTAGATATATGTCGAATTAATCATTTTTTGATTTTAAAAAAGAAGTAAGTCTATAATATTTTATTAACTGAAAAAATATTAGAAAAAAGATGGTTAGAAGATTTAAAAAGAAAATTTTATATAAAATTATAAGATAATTATAATACATTCACATAACTTTTATTTATATATTTATTTTAAATTTATGACACAAAAAAAATATAAAAATATATTTCCTATTAAAAAATTCGGACAAAATTTTCTCATAAATCAAAAAATTGTACAAAGTATTATTACAATTATTAATCCCAAGAAAAAACAAATATTATTAGAAATTGGTCCGGGTTTAGGTGCATTAACAAAGCCAATATGTAGATTTTTAGAAAAATTAATTGTTATTGAAATAGATCCTAATATATTATTTTTTTTAAAAAAAGAGTTGTTTTATCCTAAATTAATAGTTTTTTGCCAAGATGCCTTAAAATTTGATTATAAATATATATTTAATCAAAACAATAAATTAATTCGTATTTTTGGAAATTTGCCATATAATATTTCTACACTTTTAATAACACATTTATTTCAAAATATTAATATTATTCAAGATATGAATTTTATGCTGCAAAGAGAAGTTGCTGAAAGATTGGTTGCTGTACCAGGAAATAAAAACTATTGTCGTTTAAGTATTATAGCTCAATATTATTGTAATATTAAAATATTATTATATATTCAACCTGAAAATTTTTATCCTATTCCTAAAGTCCATTCTGTGTTTGTTAACTTAACTCCTCATATTCATTCTCCTTATTTTGTTTATGATATTAATTTATTAAGTAGTATTACAAAAAATGCTTTCCAAAATAGAAGAAAAATATTACGTCACAGTTTAAAAATATTTTTTTCTGAAAAAGATTTAGTGCAATTAGAAATTAATCCTAATTTAAGAGCTGAAAATATTTCTATTATTAAATATTGTCAATTAGCTAATAATTTATATAAAAAAATAAAATATTCTTCAAAAACTAATTTTGATTATAGTAAGGACAGTAAAATATGAGTACATATTTTTTAAGTGATATTCACGGTTGTTATAAAGAATTGAAAATTCTTTTAAAAAAAGTATGTTTTAATCATGAAAAAGATAATTTATGGGTTGCGGGTGATTTAGTATCAAGAGGACCAGATTCTCTTAAAGTATTAAGATATCTTTATTCATTACGAAATAAAGTTCAGATTGTTTTGGGTAACCATGATATAAATTTGATTGCAGTACATGCTGGTGTAAAAAAAAATAAAAAAGAAAATTATTTTGATGAATTTCTTTCTGCATCAGATCGATTTGAATTAATCAATTGGCTACGTTGTCAATCTCTTTTAAAAATTGATAAAAAAAGAAATATTATTATGTCTCATGCCGGAATTAGTCCTCAATGGAATATCAGTATGGCTAAAATATATACATCAGCTTTTGAAAAATGTTTATCACAAGATAATTATGTTGATTTTTTAAAAAGAATATATGCTCATAATATAGATTTTTGGAGTTCACATTTAAATCAATTAGATCAATTACGATATACTTTTAATGCATGTACACGAATGAGATACTGTTATCCTGATAGTCGGTTAAATATGTTATATAAGACATCTCCAAAGCTTGTTCCATTTCCTTTACAGCCATGGTTTTTAATTCCATCTCAAATCCCAAAAATTTATTCTATTTTTTTTGGACATTGGTCTTCTCTAAAAGGAACGCATATTCCTAAACCTTTTTTTTCTTTAGATGGAGGATGTTGTTGGGGAGAAGAATTAATGATATTTCGATGGGAAGATAAAAAATGGTTTTTTCAGTCTTTTATTCATAATGATTAATTATAATTAATATTATCTTGATAAAATTTCAAAAGAATAATTATATAAATTACATTTGCTTGTCAAGTTATTTTGTTTAAATAATACTTTCCATGATGGATATAATTTATATTCAGGAAAATAAGAATCTCCAATAATTTCGATATCTATATGAGTTAAATATAATTTGTTAGCGTAAAATAACATTTTCTTATATATCTGAGCTCCACCAATCACCATAATTTCTTGATGATATTTTTTAGACATATTTACATTAGATATTGCATTAGATATTGCCTGAGTTATTGAATTGCACCAAATAATATCTGTGTGTTCAATTTTATTTTTACTAATAACTATATTTCTACGATCTGGCAAAGGTTTTAAAATAGATTCCCAAGTCATACGGCCCATAATTATATTTTTGTATATTGTTTTCTTTTTAAACCATTTTAAATCTTCAGGAATATACCAAGGTATTTTATTTTGATATCCAATAATTAAATTTTTAGATATAGCAGCAATTAAACTAATATTCATATAAATACTAAAACCTTTTTATATTATAAGTATATATTATAAATATGTTTTACAACATATTTATAAATATCTTTTAATTTAATTAAGAAGTAATTATTTTTTTTTATATAATAATTCTAGTTTTTTATGTATTTCTTGTAAAGATTTAATATTTTTAGTTGGATTTTCATTGAGAGCCATTATAGTCGCAAAAGCACCATTGACAGTTGTATCGTAGTGTACTTTATATTGAAGCGCACTGCGACATATTAATTTTGAGTCTTTTATTGTTTGTTGAGAAGATGAGGTTGTATTCACAATATAAGAATATTCTCCATTTTTTAAACGATCTTGTATATGAGGACGACCTTCATGTACTTTATTTACTAATCTAGATGAAATACCAGATTTTTTTAATGCTATATATGTACCTTTTGTAGCATCTATTTGAAATCCTGTCTTTTTTAATTTCATTGCTAAATTGACAATATTTTTTTTATCATCATTTCTGACTGAAAGAAGAACTCTTCCTGTTTTTTTCATATTTGTATGAGATCCTAACATAGCTTTAGAAAAAGCTTCTGAAAAGTTTTTTCCAATACCCATTACTTCTCCTGTAGAACGCATTTCTGGACCTAATATAGGATCAACACCTGGGAATTTATCAAATGGAAGAACAGCTTCTTTGACTGAAAAATATGTAGGAATAACTTCTTTTACAAAACCTTGTTCTGATAGCTTTTTACCACACATAACTCGTGCAGAAATTTTTGCTAATGCAAGACCAGTTGATTTTGAGACAAATGGTACTGTTCTAGATGCTCTTGGATTGACTTCTATAATATAGATTTCATTTTTTTTAATAGCAAATTGTACATTCATTAATCCTTGTACGGATAATTCAAAAGCCAGCTGTGTTACTTGTTTTCTAATTTTATTTTGAATGTCTTGAGTTAAGGTGTATGCTGGTAATGAACATGCAGAATCTCCTGAATGTATTCCGGCTTGTTCAATGTGTTCCATAATGCCACCAATTAAAACTATGGTTCCATCACAAATAGCATCAACATCAACTTCTGTTGCATAGTTTAAATATTGGTCTAATAAAATAGGGGTAGTATTTTTTGATTGTAATATATTTTTAAAATATTTTTTTAAAGTATATGGTTCATAAATAATTTCCATAGCTCTTCCACCTAATACATAAGATGGTCTAACCATGATTGGATATCCGATAATTTCAGCTTGTTTATATGCTTCTTCTAGATTTAATACAGTTGCATTTAAAGGTTGTTTTAATTTTAATTTTGTAATAGTTTTTTGGAAACGAAATCTATTTTCAGCATTGTCAATAGCATCAGGACTAGTTCCTATAATAGGCACTCCTTCTTTTTCAAAATCACGAGCTAATTTTAATGGTGTTTGACCACCATATTGAATAATTACGCCTTTGGGTTTTTCTATTCTGACTATTTCTAAAACATTTTCTAATGTAATAGGTTCAAAATATAAACGATCTGAAATATCATAATCAGTAGAGACTGTTTCAGGATTACAATTAATCATAATAGCTTCAAAACCATCTTCTCTTAAAGCTTGCGCAGCATGTACACAACAATAATCAAATTCTATACCTTGTCCTATACGATTTGGACCACCTCCTAATATTATAATTTTTTTGTTATTTTTGTTTGGTTGAGATTCACATTCATCTTCCCATGTTGAATACATATATGATGTTTCAGTAGAGAATTCTGCTGAACATGTATCAATTCTTTTATATACAGGATGTAATTTTAATTTATAACGTAATTTTCTTATTTCACTTTCTTTTTTTTTAGTTAATATTGCAATACGTTGATCAGAAAAACCTTTTCTTTTAATAAAGTAAAAAAAGTTATGTATTAATCCAACAAATCCCTTTTTTATAATCTTTTTTTCTAACAAAATAATTTCTTCAATTTGACTAAGAAACCATGGATCAATTAATGTTAAATCAAACACATCATTTATAGACATTCCAAATCGAAATGCATCACCTATATACCAAAGACGTTCACATCCTGCATTTTTTAATTCATGTTTAATTTTAATTAAATTATCAGAATTAACATCAGATATTTTAGAATCAAAACCAGTAGCACCTATTTCTAAACCACGAATAGCTTTTTGTATAGATTCTTGAAAAGTACGACCAATAGCCATAACTTCTCCAACAGATTTCATTTGTGTAGTTAGTCTATCATCGCATCCAAAAAATTTTTCAAAGTTAAATCTTGGAATTTTAGTAACTATATAATCTATTGATGGTTCAAAAGATGCAGTTGTATTGATACCCGTAATGTCATTTGCTAACTCATCTAGAGTATATCCTACAGCTAATTTTGCTGCTATTTTTGCAATAGGAAATCCTGTTGCTTTAGATGCTAAAGCAGAAGATCGAGATACTCTAGGATTCATTTCGATAACAATCATACGACCATTTTTTGGATTCACTGCAAATTGAACATTAGAACCTCCTGTTTCTACACCTATTTCTCGTAAAATAGACATAGAAGCATTTCTCATAATTTGATATTCTTTATCTGTAAGTGTTTGTGCAGGAGCTATGGTGATAGAATCACCTGTATGTATACCCATAGGATCGAAATTTTCAATAGAACATACGATAATACAATTATCATTCTGATCTCGTACCACTTCCATTTCATATTCTTTCCAACCTATAAGTGATTCATCAATCAGAAGTTCTGTATTGGGAGATAATTTTAATCCTCTTTGACATATTTTTTTAAATTCTTCATGATTATAAGCAATGCCTCCTCCACTTCCACCCATAGTAAAAGAAGGACGAATAATACATGGAAAACCAACGGTTTTCAAAACCGAAAAAGCTTCTTGTATATTATGAGCAATACCACATTTAGCAGTTTCTAATTTTAATTTTTTCATCGCATGTTCAAATAATTTTCTATTTTCAGCTTTTTTTATTGCATCTACTGTAGCGCCTATAATTTTTACATTATATAAATCTAAAATACCTTTATTATCTAATTCTAAAGCACAGTTTAGTGCAGTTTGACCTCCCATAGTTGGCAATAGTGCATCTGGCTTTTCTTTTTTAATAATTTTTTTAATTATTTTCCAGTGAATAGGTTCAATGTATGTTGCATCAGCCATACAAGGATCTGTCATAATAGTAGCAGGATTAGAATTAACAAGGATAATTCTATATCCTTCTTCTTTTAAAGCTTTACAAGCTTGTGCACCTGAATAATCAAATTCACATGCTTGTCCAATCACTATTGGACCAGCTCCAAGAATTAAAATTGATTTTATATCAGTAGATTTAGGCATTTTTTTTCCCTAATTAATTACTGAGTTTTAATTTTTCGACGAATAATAAGTTGAATAAAATGATCAAACAAAGATGAGGCGTCATGTGGTCCTGGACTAGCTTCTGGATGACCTTGAAAGCTAAAAGCTGATTTGTTAGTCAAAGCAAGTCCTTGTAAAGTTCCGTCAAAAAGAGAAGTATGTGTAGTTTCTATATTATTTGGTAAACAGTTAATATCTACAGTAAAACTATGATTTTGTGCTGTAATTATTACACGATTATTTTTTATATCCTTAACTGGATGGTTTCCTCCATGATGTCCAAATTTCATTTTTATTATTTTAGCTCCGTTAGATAAAGCAAGTAACTGGTGACCTAAACATATTCCAAAAATTGGAATATCAGTTTTTAAAAAAGTTTGTATAGCATGAATTGCATAATAGCAAGGTCTTGGATCACCTGGTCCATTTGATAAAAAAATTCCATCTGGTGATAAATTTAAAACAGTTTGTGGATCAGTAGTTGCTGGTACAATGGTTAAATAACATCCTCTGTCTACAAGCATACGTAATATATTTCTCTTAACTCCAAAATCATAGACGACAACATGATAGAAAAGTTTTTCTTTCTTGACAGTAAGATTTTTTTTTTTATTTAAAGATACACTACCTTCATTCCAATGATAAATTAATTTAGTAGATACTTGTTTTACTAAATCTAAACCTTGTAAACTCAAAAAATTTTTAGCATTTTTATGTGCTATACTATAATTTTCTTTTCTATCTTCTATAATACATCCATTTTGTGAACCTTTCGTACGTAAAATACGAGTTAATTTTCTTGTATCAATATCCGATATTGCAACAATATTATTTTTTTTTAAATAAGAATGAAGACTTTTTTGATTTCTATAATTACTAGGAATAGTTGATAAATCACGAATGATAAGACCATGAGCATAAATTTTAGATGCTTCCGCATCTTGAACATTAGTTCCTACATTTCCAATTTGCGGATGAGTTAACGTTATAATTTGATGTGAATAAGAAGGGTCTGTAATTATTTCTTGATAACCAGTAATTGATGTATTGAAAACAACTTCACCTACAGTGCTTCCTTCTGCTCCGATAGATTTTCCATGAAATCTAGTTCCATCTTCTAAAACTAGTACCGCTAATTGGCTCAAAGTACCCTCCAAAAACGACTCTTTATATTAAAATTTTTATTGTTAGTATTGTACTAGTTAGATTTTATTTTAACTAAAATTAATGTTTTTGTCTATTATGATGATATAAATTCATATTAATTTTATTATTAAAATGATAATACATCTTGCATGTTAAACAGTCCTGATTTTTTTTGTTGTATCCATAAAGCAGAACGTATAGCTCCTTGAGCAAAAGATATTCTACTAGATGCAGTATGTGTTATTTTTATTTCTTCACCCGGACTAGAATACATCACAGTATGTTTTCCAATAATGTTTCCAGAACGAATCATAGAAAATCCAATTTTTTTATTTTTTCTAATTCCTGTTATTCCTTTTTTATAATATAAAGAATGTTCATCTAAGTTCCAATTCATTATATTTGATATAATTCTCCCTATTTCTAAAGCTGTTCCTGAAGGAGCATCGACTTTATTTCGATGATGATATTCAATAATATCAATATCAGAATTTTGTCCTATAATTTGAGTAGTTTTTTGAATCAATTGAAATATTAAATTGATTCCTATACTAAAATTAGATGATATTATCATTGCAATATTTTGAGAATATGTTTTCATAATTTGCATTTCTTGTTCTGAAAATCCAGTTGTTCCAATAACAATATTTTTTTTGAATTTATTGCAATATTTTAAATATTTTAGTGTACTACTAGGTTTAGTGAAATCAATTAAAACATCAAAATGACTATTTTTAATATTAGATTCGTCGTTAATAAGTACGTTAATTTTTCCTATACCAAGAATTTCTCCAATATCTTGTCCAATTAATGGATGATGTTTTTGAATCAATACTGTTGTTAAAGATGTTTTTTGATTTTTTGTGATTTCTTTAATAAGTGTTTGACCCATACGTCCTAATGGACCAGTGATTGCAATACGAGTATTATTATTCATTTTTTTCCTATATTATTCTAAAAATATTTTAGTATTTGATATTTTTTTAGGAAGTTGAAAAACTGTTTTTTCTTGAATACCTAACATTTCTATGGATTCATGAGCTCCTAATTTTTTCAAGTATTCAACAACTTCTTTAACTAATATTTCTGGTGCAGATGCACCCGCTGTAATACCAATATAATTTACGTTTCTTAACCATTTTGTTTTGATATCAACAAAAGAATTTATTAGTTTTGTGAATATTCCATTTTCTCGTCCTAATTCTGCTAAACGATTAGAATTAGAAGAATTTTTTGATCCAATAACAAGTATCATATTAACTTTGTTAGATAATTGATTAACAGCTATTTGACGATTAGTTGTTGCATAACATATGTCTTCTTTAGGAGGACTCGAAATTTGAGGAAATTTATTTCTTAAAGAAGCAATTATTTTTGTAGTATTTCGAATAGATAAAGTAGTTTGTGTAAAGAAATTTAATTTTCTATCATTTTTGATAGATAAATCATTTATATCTTCGATAGATTCTATAAGATGTATTTTGCTATTTTTATTAGTATATTGACCTAATATACCTTCTACTTCAGGGTGTCCTTTATGACCAATTAGAATAGTTTCTATATTTTTTTGGCTAGATTTTGATACTTCTATGTGCACTTTTTTCACTAATGGACAAGTAGCGTCTAAGATAATTAATTTTTTTTTTTTAGCTTTTTTTATAGTTTTTTTTGAGACTCCATGTGCTGAAAAAATAACTATAGAATTATCTGGAATTTGAGAAATTTTTTCAACAAAAACTACTCCTCGACGACGTAATTGATCAATAACATATTCATTATGAACAATTTCATGGAGAACATAAATTTTTTTTTTGTAAAATTTTAATGCTTTTTCAACTATTAAAATTGCTCTTTTTACTCCTGCACAAAAACCTCGGGGATTAGATAATATAATGTTCAATATATGATCTCCAGAGTATATATTTTAATAGAATTTCAATATTATATGAAATTTTTTATTTTTATGTTTTATAGTTTATTTTTAAAAATATAACAATTCCTAAAAAAATACTACAATCAGCTATATTAAATATTGCAAAATGCCAGTTGTTAATATGAAAATCAATAAAATCTATAACGAAACCATAAAAAATTCTATCGATTAAATTTCCTATTGCTCCTCCAATCATGAGAGAGTAGGCTAGAATTTGATTTATTTCTTGTGTTTTTAATTTTTTCATTGTTCTTACTATTATAAGTATAATTAATAAGCTAATAATAGATAAAAACCATCTTTGCCATCCTTTTTCATTAGAAAATAAACTAAATATTGCACCATAATTATGTATATGAAAAAAATTTAAAATTGAAAAAATTTGTTTTGTATCATATAATTCAATATTTCTAATAATCCAATTTTTACTTAATATATCTATAATAATAATAAATAATATTACAGTTATAGATAAATATTGTTTTATATTATTCGACATTTTTTTTTATCATATAAATATACGTTCTTCACCATTTCCCATAGTATTTAAAATACAACGATGGCATATATTGCTGTTTTTTATATTATTTTCACTAAAAGAAAAATAATGCCAACATCTTGGACATTTTTCTCCTTGTATTTTATATAAATCAATTTTTAATTGATCAATATTTTGATTTTTTGTTATATTTAAAGGAGCAGTATCATATCGTTTAATCTCTACTGATGAAGTTAAAAATATAAATTTTATTTCTTCTCCTAAAATTTTTAATTTTTCTAGATATGAATTAGAAACATATAATATAATAGCAGCTTCTAGTGAATTATTAATGATTTTATTTTTTATTTTATCTTCTATAAATTTATTTATTTCATTTTTTAGTTTAAAAATGTCATTCCAAAATCCGTAATTAAATATATCATCTTTTTTTAAATAAAATAATTTATCAAACCATTCTTCCGTAAATACATATTGAGAATCAGTTTCAGGTATATAACTCCATATTTCATGAGCAGTAAAAGAGAGTATAGGTGCAATCCATCTAACAAGTGAATGAATAATATAATACATTGCTGTTTGGCAGCTTCTTCTAGCTTTGCTATTTTTTTGTAGAGTATATTGTCTGTCTTTTATAATATCGAGGTAAAAAGAACCCATTTCTATGGAACAAAAATACATTAAGCGTTGAACTACTCCATGAAAATTATAGTTATGATAAAAATTAATAATTTCTTTTTGTACTATGAGAGTTTGTCCTATTGCCCACTTATCTAATAGAATCATATTATCTTTAGATATTAAATCTGTTTTAGGATTGAAATCAGTAATATTTGCTAATATAAAACGTGCAGTATTTCTAATTCTTCTATACATATCAGATGAATTTTTTAATATTTCATTAGAAATAGAAATATCATTAGAATAATTAGAAGATGCAACCCATAATCTTAGAACATCTGCTCCTAATGTATTGACTACTGTATTAGGACTAATAGCATTATCTACAGATTTAGACATTTTTTGTCCATTTCCATCGACAGCAAATCCATGAGTTAATACTGTAGAATATGGTGCTTGTTTTTTAATTAATGTTGAAATAATAAGTGAAGACATAAACCAACCTCTATGTTGATCTGATCCTTCTAAATACATATCGGCTTGATTTATTATATTATATTTTTTATTTTTATATGTTATTGATGTGTATGTATTTCCAGAATCAAACCAAACATCTAATATATCTGGAATTTTATCATATAAATAATAATCTATACCTAAAAGTTCTTTGGGATTGATATTGATCCATGATTGTATGCCTTCAGATTCTACTTTTTTTGCTATTTTTTGCATTAAATTATAAGTATTAGGATGTAGTGTTTTTTTTTCTTTATGTATAAAAAGAGACATTGGTACACCCCATTGTCTTTGTCTAGAAATACACCAATGAGGTCTTTTTTGAATCATATCTTTGATTCTTGATTCTCCCCAATTAGGGATCCATTCAACTTTCTTGATTTCTTTTAGCAATGTATTTCTCAGTTGATTTTTATCTATATTTATAAACCATTGTGGAGTAGCTCTAAATATTATAGGAGTTTTATGTCTCCAGCAATGTGGATAACTGTGTATTAAAGATTCATGATGTAATAATGAGTTATTTTTTTTTAATAATTTTATAATAACTGGATTAGCTTGTAGAACATTTATATGATCTAATTTCTCATGTATATTAGTAATATATTTTCCTTGAAAATCTACTAAATTACTTGTTCTAATATTGTATTTTTGACTAACTATATAATCATCAATTCCATGATCTGGTGCGGTATGAACAGCTCCAGTTCCAGATTCACAACTAACATGTTTTCCTAATATTACAGGTATATTAATATCTTTTAAAAAAGGATGTAAAAATATTTTATTTTCTAAAATACTTCCTTTAATAGAATTTACAATTTTCCATTTTTTAATTTTTAGTGTATCTAATATATTTTGAACGAGTTCTTTTGCTATAATGATATAATATTGTTTAGTTTCTATTAATTGGTATTGAATATGCGGATGTATTGAAATAGCTTTGCTAGATGGTAGAGTCCATGGTGTTGTAGTCCAAATAGGTAAATAAATATTTTTGTTGTTCAATAATGAACAATCAAATAACTTTTTTATTCCTAATGGATCTTTAGATGTAAAAGCAACAATAATTGAATCTGATTTTTTTTTAAAATATTCAATTTCTGCTTCAGATAATGATGATGAACATTCAATACACCAATAAATAGGTTTAAAATCTTGATATACATATTTTTTTTTAATAATTTCAGATAAAGTTCGGATAATATCCGCTTCATTTTTAAAATTCATTGTAAGATGAGAATTTTCCCAATCTCCTATGACTCCTAACCGAATAAAATCTTTTTTTTGTTTATTAACTTGTTTTTGTGCATATTCTCTACATTTTTTTTGAAATGTTAAAGTAGATATCTTTTTTAGATGAATATCATTTTTATTTTCTACTTTTTGCTCAATTGGTAATCCATGACAATCCCAAGATGGAATATATGGAGCATCAAAACCAGACATATTTTTAGATTTGATAATAATATCTTTTAAAATTTTGTTGATTGCATGTCCAATATGAATATTTCCGTTTGCATATGGTGGACCATCATGCAGAAAAAATATTTTTTTTCTTTCTTTTTTTTTTCTAATTAGCTTATATAATTGATTATCATTCCAATTTTTTAATATTTTTGGTTCTTTTTCTACAAGATTTCCCTTCATTGAAAATTTAGTTTTTGGTAAATTTAAAGTTTTTTTATAATCATCCATTGTATTCTCTTTTTTTAAATTTTAACTAATTTTAAAATATTTTTTAACTTTTATAATATCTTGAAATATTTGATTTTTTAATTCTTCTTTTGAAGAAAATAGTTGTTCATCACGTATTTTCTTATATATGAAAACTTCTATGTATTTTCCATATAAATCTATATTAGTATTAAATAAATGTACCTCAAGTAATGTTACTGTATTTTTCATAAAAGTAGGTTTTACACCAATATTAGATATTCCTAAAAAATTTTTATTAATAGAACATTTTATTTTAACAGCATATACACCATGATTTAATAAAAATTTTTGATCTAAACGTATATTTGCTGTTGGATAATTTATAGTTCTAGCTAATTTATCTCCATGAATAACTTTACCAGAAATACTAAATTGACGACCAAGAAAATTATTTGCTAATTTTATATTATTTTTAGATAGTGCTTTTCTAATATTAGTACTGCTAATTTTCATAGATTTTTTATATAAAGAGCGTATTTTTATAATACTAAATTTATATTTATCTCCTAATTTTTTTAAAAGTTCAATATTTCCATTTCTATTAAATCCGAATCTGAAATCATTACCTATTACTATGAATTTCATGTGTAGTTTATTTATTAATATATTTGTGATAAAATCTTGTGGTTTTACAGATTTAAAAGATTGATTAAATCTAATACATAAAATCTTATCAATATTATAAGATGAAATCCATTTTACTTTTTCACGAAATTTTGTAATGCGAATAGGGGAATTATTTTTTTTAAAGAATTCTAATGGTTGAGGTTCAAATAAAATTACTATACTCAATAATTTATATTGTGCACTTATTTTATAAGTTTTTAAAAATAGTTTTTGATGACCTAAGTGTATACCATCAAATTTTCCAATAGTAATAACTGAATGAAAAGAAATATCTTGGATATTATGAATACCTCGTATAATCTTCATATTATGAAGTTGACCTTTTAAAATAAAGTGAACTGAATTTTAAAATGTGCTATTAAAGATATTATAATATTTTTTAATATAATTAATAGTAATATTAGTAATATTAGTAATATACTAAATATACTATTTTAGTATATTCATTAAAAAATTTTTTTCAAATAAATGTTTAATTTTTAAATTGAGGGATTGAAATGGCTAATATTAAATCTTCTAAAAAAGATGTGATAACATCTGAAAATCGTCGAAAACAAAATTCTAGTCGACGCTCAATGATTCGCACTTTTATTAAAAAAGTAAGAAAATCAGTTATTTCTGGAAATAAAAAAATAGCAGAAGATGCATTTAAAGAAATGCAGCCTATTCTTGATAGTCATGTTAATAAAGGTTTAATACATAAAAATAAAGCTGCGCGTTATAAATCGAATTTCTCATTGAAAATTAATAAGATGTGTAAAAATTAATACTGTAGTAGTATTTCCTCTAATTAGTATTGCCTCTAATGTTTTCCAGAAGCAATACTTTATAATAATTTATTTTGTTAAATCGTCAAAAAATCTTTTTACTCCATCAAAAAATCTTTTTGAACGTGGACTATTTTTTTCACCACGAAAACCATGAAAACTTTCTCCTAATTCATGTAAAAGAGTTTTTTGTTTATCATTTAAGTTGACTGGTGTTTCCACTACAACTCGACACAATAAATCACCTTGATGTCTATTTTGTATTGATTTTACACCTCTTCCTCGAATACGAAAGAGTTTTCCTGATTGTGTTTCGCATGGTATTTTGAGTTTTACTTTTCCATCTAGTGTAGGAACTTCTATTTCTCCACCTAATGCAGCCATAGTAAAGTTAATAGGAACTTCGCAGTATAAATTATTTTCTTCTCTTTCAAAAATGGGATGTTTTTTAACTGTAATTTGCACATAAAGATCACCAGATTGTGCACCATTAATACCGGGTTCTCCTTCGTTGTTAAGACGGATTCGATCATTTGTATCAACTCCTGGTGGAATGGAAACTGATAGTCTTTTATATGTTTCTACTCTTCCTTTTCCGCGACATATATTGCAAGGATGTGAAATAATTGAACCTTTTCCACCACATTTAGGACATGATTGTTGTACAGTAAAAAAACCTTTTCTAGTATGTATTTGTCCTTTTCCATGACATATAGAGCATAAACGTGGTTTTGTTCCGGTTTTAGTGCCACTACCATAACATATATTACATTTTTGAAGAGTAGGAATTTTAATTTCTTTTTTAGTACCTTTAACAGCTTCTTCTAATATAATTTCTAAATTATAACATAAATCGGATCCTTTTCTGTTTCTTTGTGTTCTATTACCTCCAAAAATATCACCAAAAACATCTCCAAAAATATCACTAAAATCTGCTGAACTAGTAAAACTGCTGTATGTACTACTATTAGATTGACCATTTTCAAAAGCCGCATGTCCATATTGATCGTATGCATTTCTTTTTTCTTCATTGATTAAGATTTCATAAGCTTCTTTAATTTCTTTAAATTTTTCTTCAGCTGTTTTATCTCCCTGATTTCTATCAGGATGATATTTCATTGCCAGTTTTTTATATGCTTTTTTAATGTCACGTTCTTGAGCTGATTTTGAAATTCCCAAAATTTGATAGTAGTCTTGTTTAGCCATTCTTACTTACGCTTCCTGATTTTAAAATAAATTACACGGGCGTAGATAATTTTCTACGCCCGTGCTTGTTTAAGTTCCATGATAACATTATGAATATTTAATAAAATTAATTATTTTTTCGAGTCTTTAACTTCTTCAAATTCTGCATCTATAATATTTTCGTCTTTTGTGTTAGAAGATTTTTTTTCATCTTTTTTATTTATGTTTGATGTTTCTTGATTAATTTCTTTTATTTTAGATGATTGTTGTAATAGATGTTGTATATTTTTTTCGATATCAAGCTTATTTTCTCCTTTTAATGCTGTTTCTAGCTGTTTTAAAGCCAGTTCAATATCTTTTTTAGTTTGTTCATCAATAGATTCTTTATTTGTATGTATTTGTTTTTTTACACTATGAATTAATTGATCACCTTGATTTTTTGTTTGAATTAATTCTTCAAATTTTTGATCTGCTTCAGAATTAACTTCTGCATCATGTACCATTTTTTTAATTTCTTCTTCGTTCAATCCAGAAGATGCTTTTATAGTAATTTTTTGTTCTTTTCCTGTTTTTTTGTCTTTTGCAGATACATGTAATATTCCATCTGAATCAATATCAAATGTTACTTCAATTTGTGCGGTCCCTCTAGGTGCTGGTTCAATGCCATCTAAGTTAAATTGTCCTAACGATTTATTATCTGATGCTCTTTTACGTTCACCTTGTAATACATGAATAGTCACTGCGGATTGATTGTCTTCAGCTGTTGAAAAGACTTGACTATGTTTAGTAGGAATAGTAGTGTTTTTGTTTATAAGAGAAGTCATTACACCACCCATTGTTTCAATTCCTAGTGATAAAGGAGTAACATCTAATAACAAGACATCTTTAACGTCTCCGGAAAGAACTCCTCCTTGAACTGCAGCACCAACTGCTACAGCTTCATCAGGATTGACATCTTTTCGAGGTTCTTTCCCAAAAAATTCTGCAACTTTTTTTTGAACCATAGGCATTCTTGTTTGACCACCAACTAATATTACATCATGTATATCCGAAACTGATAATCCTGCATCTTTTAAAGCAACTTTTAGTGGTTCAATTGAACGTATTATTAAATCTTCAACTAAAGATTCTAATTTTGCTCGTGTTACTTTTATATTTAGATGTTTAGGACCATTAGCATCTGCTGTAATATAAGGAAGATTTACATCTGTTTGTTGTGCAGATGATAATTCTATTTTTGCTTTTTCTGCAGATTCTTTTAAACGTTGCATAGATAATGGATCATTTCTTAAATCTATTCCTTGTTCTTTTTTAAATTCTGATACTAAATAATTAATTAATCTACTATCAAAATCTTCTCCACCGAGATGGGTATCTCCATTAGTTGCAAGCACTTCAAATGTTTTTTCTTTATCAACATCATCAATTTCAATAATAGATATGTCAAAAGTACCACCACCTAGATCATAAACTGCTATTGTTCTATTTCCTTGACCTTTATCTAAACCATAAGCAAGAGCTGCAGCTGTCGGTTCATTTATAATTCTTTTTACTTCTAGTCCAGCAATTCTTCCTGCATCTTTAGTAGCTTGACGTTGAGCATCATTAAAATATGCTGGAACTGTAATTACAGCTTCTTTAATTGTCTCTCCTAAATAATCTTCTGCAGTTTTTTTCATTTTTTTTAATACTTCTGCAGAAATTTGAGGAGGTGCCATTTTTCGTTTTTTTATATCAATCCAAGCATCTCCATTATCAGAATTGACAATTTTGTAAGGCATGATTTTAATATCACGTTGTACTTCGTCATCTGCAAATTTTCTTCCAATTAAACGTTTAATAGCAAATAATGTATTATTTGGATTGGTTATAGCTTGACGTTTTGCAGGTTGTCCTACTAGGACTTCTCCTTCTTGAGTATACGCGATAATTGACGGTGTAGTGCGATCACCTTCAGAATTTTCTAAAACACGAGGTTTATTGCCATCCATAATAGCAACACAAGAATTAGTTGTTCCTAAGTCAATACCAATAATTTTACCCATTAAAATTTCTCCTTGAATAAAGTTTGGTTTGTAATCTTAATATGTTCATTTTTTTGTTTTTTAATGAGTCATATATTTTTATGAGATTTTCTTTAATATTGAATGATTATTAGATGGGGTCGCTTTTTCATGCATCAAGGGCTAAAAAAAAAATAAAGTTTTAGTATAGTAAAATTAGTACTTTATTTTTTTTAGTTAATATAATTAATGTTATAATAAATTATTTAATTAAATTAATAATATTAATAAAAATATATTTAAATATATATATTTTAAAATTATATATTATAAATTTTTCTTAAGGAAGTAAGGAAGATATAGTGCAAAAGTCAATAATAATTAACGAATATTTATCTTTTTTTATTTTTATTATTTCTTCTTTAGGATTTTGTTGTTTTATGCTTTTGTTAAGTGGAATTTTAGGTGGTCGTTCTTCTTCTAGAAATAAAAATACTCCTTTTGAATCAGGAATTGTTGCATCTAAAAATACTCATTTACATTTTTCTGTAAAATTTTATTTAGTTGCTATGTTTTTTGTTATTTTTGATGTTGAATCATTGTATTTATATGCTTGGTCTGTAAGTGTTTATGAATCTGGATGGATGGGTTTTTTTGAATCTTCTGCTTTTGCTATATCTTTTATATTAGCATTATTTTATTTAATTCGTATGAAAGCATTAACATGGGTATCGTCTTAAAGATTAAGAATTTTTTAAATTTTATTTTTTAATTTGATGGAATATAATATGAAATACACTTTAACGCGTGCGGAATATAAAGATAAAAAAAAATATCCACAACAAACATCTCAATCTGTTTCAGATCCTATTGAGCAATATATAAAAAAAAATATTTTTATGGGGAAAATTACTCAATTTTTGCATAAATTAGTTAATTGGGGGAGAAAAAATTCTCTTTGGCCTTATAATTTTGGATTATCTTGTTGTTATGTAGAAATGGTGTCTTCATTTACATCTATACATGATGTAGCACGTTTTGGATCTGAAGTTTTACGCGCATCTCCAAGACAAGCTGATGTTATGGTTATTGCAGGTACTCCATTTATAAAAATGGCACCAGTTATTCAGAGATTATATGATCAAATGTTAGAACCTAAATGGGTCATTTCTATGGGAGCATGTGCTAATTCTGGTGGCATGTATGATATTTATTCTGTTGTTCAAGGAGTAGATAAATTTTTACCAGTTGATATTTATATTCCGGGTTGCCCTCCGCGTCCAGAAGCATATATGCAAGGTTTAATGTTATTGCAAAAATTAATTAATGAAGAAAGACGCCCATTATCTTGGGTTGTAGGAGAACAGGGTATATATCATAAAAAAATGGTATCTGAAAAGAAGATTAATAGAAATAAAAGAATTGATGTTATTAATCTTTCTACTGCAGAAAAAATTTAGATTATCATGAAAAACTATAATATTATTCTTGATGCTTAAAATTTTTTTTTATTAAATAAAATATATACACTACATCTTCATAAATAATTATAGTACTTAAGTATAATGAGAAATTTATGGTGAATTTAATACAAGAAGAAAATATTCCTTTATTGAAAAAAGAGTTAAAAAATCTTGAAAAAGATTCAATAATTAAAATTTTATTTGATATGTTTGGTGAAGAATTATGTTGTTATCAAAGTAGTCTCACTGGTTTTCCTATAATTTGGGTTAATAAAAAATTATTATTAGATGTTGGAAAATTTTTATATACTTTATCTTCACCTTATATAATGCTTTACGATTTGCATGGTATTGATGAACGATTAAGATTTCATCGTGATAAATTACCTCCTGCTGATTTTTCAGTTTTTTATCATTTGATATCTATTGAGCGCAATTCTGATATTATGATTAAAGTACCGTTGTCAGAAGATGATTTAATTGTTCCAACATTGACTAATTTATTTCCTAACGCTAATTGGTATGAACGTGAAACATGGGATATGTTTGGTATTGTATTTGATAAACATCCGAATTTAACTCGTATTATTATGCCCAGTACATGGCAGGGTCATCCTTTGAGAAAAAATTATTCTGCAAGAGCAACAGAATATTCACCATTTTTTTTAAATACAACAAAAGAAGATCTTGAAATGGAAGGTTTAAGGTTTAAACCTGAATTATGGGGTATGAAAAGAAAAAATGATAATGTAGAATTTATGTTTTTAAATCTAGGTCCAAATCATCCTTCAGCTCATGGTGCTTTTAGAATTATTCTACAACTTGATGGAGAAAATATTGTCGATTGTGTACCAGATATTGGATATCATCATCGCGGAGCAGAAAAAATGGGAGAACGTCAATCATGGCACAGTTATATTCCATATACTGACCGAATTGAATATCTGGGAGGTTGTGTTAACGAAATGCCTTATGTTTTAGCTGTAGAAAAATTAGCGCATATTTCTGTTCCAGAAAAAGTAGAAGTTATTAGAGTAATGATGTCAGAATTATTTAGAATTAACAGTCATCTATTATATATTTCTACTTTTATTCAAGATGTAGGTTGTATGACTCCTGTATTTTTTGCTTTTACTGATCGTCAAAAAATCTATGATTTAATCGAAGCAATTACAGGTGCTCGTATGCATCCAGCTTGGTTTCGTATTGGTGGAGTTGCTAATGATTTACCAAAAGGTTGGAATATTTTATTAAGAGAATTTTTAAATTGGATGCCAAAAAGGTTAAAATATTACGTCACAATGGCTTTAAAAAATAGTATTTTAATTAATCGTTCGAAGGGAATTGCTGCATATAATAAAAAAGAAGCATTAGAATGGGGTGTTACTGGAGCTGGACTTCGTGCAACAGGATTAAATTTTGATATAAGAAAAATGAGGCCTTATTCTGGTTATCAAAATTATAATTTTGACGTTCCAATAGGAACAGGAATTAGTGATGCTTATTCACGAGTTATGATAAAAGTAGAAGAAGTATATCAAAGTCTTTTTATTTTAGAACAGTGTTTAAATAATATGCCAGAAGGACCTTTTAAATCTGATCATCCATTAAGTACTCCTCCTTCCAAAGAATGTGTATTACAAAACATTGATACAATGATTACTCATTTTTTACAAGTTTCTTGGGGACCAGTGATTCCAGAAAATGAAAGTTTTCAAATGATTGAAGCAACTAAAGGAATTAATAGTTATTATTTGATTAGTGACGGTGGTACTATGAGTTATCGTACAAGAATACGTACACCTAGTTTTCCACATTTACAACAAATACCTTCAGTAATTCGCGGAAGTTTAATATCAGATTTAATTGTATATCTAGGAAGTATAGATTTTGTTATGTCTGATGTGGATAGATAATTATGAATAAAAAAAAAATATAATGCGTAAAATTTCTATTAAATTCAAATTAACTAATGAAGAAATTCAAGAAATAAATAATCAAAAAAAGTATTATGAAAATTTTCGTTCTATTTCTATAGAAGCACTGAAAATTGTACAAAAAAAACGTGGTTGGATTTGTGATCAAGCGATTTATGCTATTGCTGAAATATTGAAAATTCATCCTAGTGAAGTTGAAGGTGTTGCTACTTTCTATAGTCAAATTTTTCGTCAACCAGTTGGTCGTAATATCATTCGTTATTGTGATAGTGTGGTATGTTTTTTAACTGGTTATAAAAATATAAAAATTACTTTAGAAAAATGTCTAAAAGTAAAAATTGGGCAAACTACGCAAGATAATAAGTTTACTTTATTACCCGTTTGTTGTTTAGGAAATTGTGATAAAGGGCCAACAATTATGATTAATGAAGATCTGTATTCTTTTTTAACTCCAGAATCTATTCCACATATACTGGAATCATATAAATGAATCAAAATATACGCAGCGCAGAAACTCATCCTTTAACATGGCGTTTAAGAAATGACCAAAATACTGTTTGGATTAAAGAATATGTTTTAAAAGATGGTTATCAAGCTTTAAAAAAAGCATTAAAAAATATGTTATCGAAAGATGTAATTAATATAGTAAAAGAATCAGGTTTAAAGGGAAGAGGAGGAGCTGGTTTTTCTACTGGTTTAAAATGGACTTTAATGTCTAAAAGTCGCTCTCATAGTGATAAAAATAGTGCTTATTTAATATGTAATGCTGATGAAATGGAACCTGGTACATATAAAGATCGATTATTAATGGAGAAAATTCCTCATCAATTAATTGAAGGAATAATATTATCAGGATATGCATTAAATGTATCTCGAGCTTATATTTTTTTAAGAGGAGAATATGTCCAAGCTGAAAAAATTTTAACAAAATCTATACAAGAAGCAACTTTTTTTGGTTTTATTGGGTCAAATATTCTTAATAGTGAGTTTAATTTTGAACTAGTTTTACACACTGGAGCTGGACGTTATATTTGTGGAGAAGAAACAGCTTTAATTAATTCTTTAGAGGGTCGTAGAGCTAATCCAAGATCTAAACCACCGTTTCCAGGAGTATTCGGATTATGGGGAAAACCTACTTGTATTAATAATGTAGAAACATTATCTAATGTTCCCAGTATTATATTAAATGGTATAAATTGGTATAAAAATTTATCTAAAAGTTCTGATACTGGTACTAAATTAATGGGTTTTTCAGGAAAAGTAAAAAATCCTGGTGTATGGGAATTACCTTTTGGTACCACAGCTCGTGAGATTTTAGAAGATTATGCGTATGGAATGAAATCCGGTTATTTTTTAAAAGCTTGGCAACCAGGAGGTGCAGGAACAGATTTTTTAACTGAAAAACATTTAGATTTACCAATGGATTTTAATAATATACGTCAAGCTGGTAGTCGTTTAGGAACTGCTCTTGCTATGGCAGTAGATCATAAAACAAATATGGTTGATCTTGTCTATAATATAGAAAAATTTTTTTCTCGCGAATCATGTGGTCTATGTACGCCATGCAGAGACGGATTACCATGGATTGTAAAAATATTAAAAAGTTTAAAAGATAAAAAAGGACAAAAGAATGATATTAAAGATTTAGAAAGATTGTGTGTACATTTGAGTCCAGGTAAAACATTTTGTGCTCATGCACCTGGAGCAATAGAACCATTACAAAGTGCTATAAAATATTTTCGATCTGAATTTGAATCTGGAATTAATCAAAAACTAGTGCATATAAATAAAACATTTATTGGAATTCAATCGAACAATATTTAGTTTAAAACTTATAATTTTTATAAAAATATTTATGTTATGTTTAAATAAATTTTTTATATAAATTTATCTGAATAAAAAATTTTGGAATTATTCTTTATATGGCTAAAATTTATATAGATGGTGTTATGCATATTGTAAATGAATCGGATAATTTATTACAATCTTGTTTATCATTAGGTATTGATATCCCTTATTTTTGTTGGCATCCCTTATTAGGAAGTTTAGGTGCATGTCGTCAATGTGCTGTAACACAATATAATAATTTAGAAGATCGCCAAGGTCGATTAATTATGTCTTGTATGACACCGTCAATTGACGGAACTATAATTTCTGTAAACAACATAGAATCTACAATATTTCGCAGTACTATAATTGAATTATTATTAACAAATCATCCACATGACTGTCCAGTATGTGAGGAGGGTGGTCATTGCCATTTGCAAGATATGACAGTAATGGTAAAACATAATATACGTAATTATAGATTTCGAAAAAGAACACATAAAAATCAATATTTAGGATCTTTCATAAAACATGAAATGAATCGATGTATTACATGCTATCGTTGTGTTAGATATTATAACGATTACGCAGATGGTACAGATTTTGGAGTCTATGGATCTAATAATAATATTTATTTTGGTCGTGTAGAAGATGGTGTTTTAGAAAACGAACATTCAGGTAATTTAATAGAACTATGTCCTACTGGTGTTTTTACTGATAAAACTCATTCTAAAAAATATAATCGTAAATGGGATATGCAATATTCTCCAAGTATATGTCAAAATTGTAGTATTGGATGTAATATTAGTATTGGAGAACGTTATGGAGAAATTCGTAGAATAGAAAATAGATATCATGAAAAAATTAATCATTATTTAATTTGTGATCTTGGACGTTTTGGTTATTCTCATAATAATTTAATTACACGTCCTAAAAATCCAGTCTATTCTAATAATAGATATTCAAAAATATTAAATTTTCATGAAGCTATTAATATAGGCTTTAATTTTTTTAAAAAATTTAAAAGAGTAATTGGAGTTGGTTCTATAAGAGCTAGTATAGAAAATAATTTTGCATTACAAGAATTAGTAGGCAGAAATAATTTTTCGAATGGCATGTCTAATAAAGAACAAACATGTATGCAATTAATTTTAGAATTTTTAAAAAATAATTTTATATATACTCCATCGTTAAGAGAAATTGAAAGTTACGATGTCATTTTAGTTTTAGGAGAAGATTTAACACAAACTTCTGCTCGTGTTGCTTTAGCTGTACGGCAAGCAGTAAAAAAAAAATCACAAGATATAAATTATTCTAATGGAATACCAAAATGGAATGTTTCTCCAAGTGTTCATATGTCTGAAAGTGTTAAAAATTCTTTATTTATATTACACACACATGAAAATAAATTAGATGATATTTCTGAATGGTCTTATTTTGCTCCTATTGATAAACAAGTAAATTTTGCATCTGCTATTGCTTATGAATTAAATAAAAATTTACCAGAAGTATTAAATATAGATCCTTTATTAAAAGAAAAAGCATTATTAATCTCTCATCGATTAATTTCATCGAAAAAAACTTTAATTATTTCAGGTTCTCATTCTTATGATGTTTCTATTATACAGGCATCAATAAATATAGCTCATTCTATTAAAATTCATTATCCAAATCATCATGTTGGTACAGTTTTTTTGACACCGTCTCCTAATTCTTTAGGTGTAGCACTATTTGGAGGTATGTCTATAGAATCTGCATTAGAAGAAATTCAAAATAAAAAAGCAGATGCGATAATTTTTATGGAATACGATTTATATCGCTCTATATCGCAACATGATTGTGATATTGTTTTTAAAAACAAAGAAAATATTATAACTTTAGATCACCAATATACAGAAACTTATAAGAAATCTGGATTGACTTTACCGGTAAAAAATTTTACTGAAAGTTCTGGAACAGTTATAAATTTTGAAGGAAGAGCTCAACGTTTTTTTCAAGTTTATGATCCTTATTTTTATGGTGATAATTATTGTTTTTTTGAAAGTTGGAAATGGTTGCATTGGATGAAATCAAAGATTGATAATACTGAAATATCTTGGACAAATTTAGATGATGTAATAAGTTCTTATTCTAAAAAATATACAATTTTAAACAAAATAAAATTAGAAGAGTTAAGTTCTAGTTTTCGTGTTCATGGTCAAAAAATTTCTCGTTCTTCTATTCGTTCTAGTGGTAGAACATCTTTACGTTCCCATATCGATGTTCATGAACCTCGTCAACCTGTTGATAATGATACTATGTTTGCATTTTCTATGGAAGGTTATAATCAACCTCATGAATCTGTTGCTCATATTCCCTTTGCTTGGTTTCCTGGTTGGAATTCACCACAAGCATGGAATAAATTTCAAAAAAAGATAGGTAAAGATTTAGTATCTGGAAATTCAGGAGTGCGTCTTTTCACAGAAAATACAATAAAAACAAAAATAGATTTAAGTATTATATCTATGTCTCAAACTTTTAAAGAAGAAGAATACTGGTATATTATACCTTATTATCATCTTTTTGGAAATGAAGAACTAACTCAATATTCATCTATAATACGAGAAAATATACCTATAGAATATGCTTTAATGAGCTTTGAAGATGGGGAAAAATTAAATTTAAAAAAAGACTCAATAGTAGAATTTAATTGTTTAAATAAAAATTATCGTTTACCAATACAATTGTCTAAATATTTAACTAAAAGTCACTTAGGATTACCTTTAGGAAGAAAAGGTTTTCCTATTTCTTTGATTGGTAGAAAAATTAAATTTTTACAGGAATGTATTACATGATTGGATTAAAAATAAATATAGTTCAAATATTCTTTTCTTTTTTTAAAATTTTTTTTCTTTTGTTCTCAACAGTTTTTTTTGCTGCTTTTTTAAGTATTATTGAACGAAGATTATTAGCATTATTCCAAAATAGATACGGACCTAACCGAGTTGGTTGGATGGGCAGTTTGCAAATATGTGCTGATATGATTAAAATTTTATTTAAAGAAGATTGGACTCCACCTTTTAGTAAGAAATTTATTTTTATTTTATCACCTATAATAGCTTTTATGTCTTTGTTATGTGTAGTTCCTACTATTCCATTTACATCTAGTTTTATGATTATTGATTTAAATATAGGTATTTTATTTTTTTTAATGATGGCAAGTTTGTCGGTTTATTCTATACTTTTTGCTGGTTGGTCTAGTAATAATAAATATGCATTATTAGGAGCAATGCGTGCGTGTGTGCAAACTTTAAGTTATGAAGTATTTTTAGGATTATCATTAATGGGAGTAGTGGCTTGTTCAGGATCATTTAAAATATCAGATATTGTAATACATCAAAAAGATATTTGGAATATTTTCCCCCAGTTTTTTGGTTTTTTATCTTTTTTTATAGCTGGTTTAGCTGTTTGTCATAGACATCCATTTGATCAACCTGAATCTGAACAAGAATTAGCTGATGGTTATCATATTGAATATTCAGGAATGAAATTTGGTTTATTTTTTATTGGTGAATATATTTCTATTATTGTAGTATCATCATTAATAGTAACAATTTTTTTTGGTGGATGGTTAGGTCCATTTATTCCTGGTTTTATTTGGTTTTTTTTAAAAACTATTTTTTTTATTTTTATTTTTATTTTAATCCGAGCTTCTTTGCCAAGGCCACGATATGATCACATATTGTTATTTGGATGGAAATATTGTTTACCACTTACATTATTAAATTTATTTTTTACTGCTTTTTTTATTTTATTATAAAATTGATAAGAGATTTTTATTTATGACATTAAAAAATATTATTATTGGGTTTTGGACTCAAATAAGAAGCCTTTTAATGATTAGTGCTAATATTTTTTTGAAATCTGAAACAAGATTATATCCAGAAGAAAAATTAAATCTTTCACCTCGTTATCGAGGTCGTATTATATTAACTCGTACTATAGATGGACAAGAACGTTGTGTTGCTTGTAATTTGTGCGCAGCAGTGTGTCCTGTGGATTGTATTTCTTTACAAAAAGATGAAAAAGAAGAAGGTCGTTGGTATCCAAAATTTTTTCGAATTAATTTTTCTCGTTGTATATTTTGCGGTTTATGTGAAGAAGCTTGTCCTACAGCTGCAATCCAATTAACTCCTGATATTGAACTTGCTGATTTTAAAAGAAAAGATTTGGTATATGAAAAAAAAGATTTATTAATTTCAGGTCCAGGAAAATATCCTGATTATAATTTTTATAATTTTTCAGGTGTACATATCAAAAATAAAGAAATAGGCGATTTAGATTGTGAATCTAAACCTGTAAATATAAAGAGTTTATTACCATAAGGAGATTTTAATGGATTGGGTTTTTTATATCTTTTCTTCTATAGCTATTATATCTACTTTTTTATCAATTATTCAAAAAAATGCAATATATTCATTATCATATTTAATAGTTTCTCTTTTATCAATATCTGGAATATTTTTTTCTCTTGGGGCTTTTTTTGCTGGTGCTTTAGAAGTCATTATTTATGCTGGAGCTATTATAGTATTATTTGTTTTTGTAATTATGATGTTAAATATTGATAAAGAAAACAATATAAAAAAAGAAAATTTTTTAAAATCGATTTTTTGGATTGGACCTGGTATTTTATCATTAATAATGTTTTTTTCTATGGCTTATATATTATTCTTTTTTAAAGAAAAAAAAATTGATGGATTATTAATTGATGCAAAAATAGTTGGTATCAGTTTATTTGGTCCGTATGTATTATTAGTAGAACTATCTTCAATTCTTTTATTATCTGCTTTAATTATTGTTTTTCATATCGGCAATAAGAATATAAATACAACGGAATCTTTATAATTATTTTATATTTATTAAGGTTAATAATATATGATCTCTTTGTTTCATGGATTATTTTTATCATTAATATTATTTGTTCTAGGTTTAACTTCTCTAATTATACGACGTAATATATTGTTTATATTAATTAGTTTGGAAATTATGATCAATGCTGTGGGATTAGCATTAATAGTAGTTGGTAGCTATTGGAAACAAGTAGATGGGCAAATTATGTATATATTTACAATCACTTTAGCAGCAGCAGAAGCTAGTATAGCTTTAGCATTTTTATTACAACTTTATAGACAAAAAAAAACATTAAATGTTGATATTTTAAATGAGATGAAAGGATGAATATTATTTTTTTCATAACTCTGTTTCCGTTTTTAGGATTTTTATTTTTGTCTTGCGTGCAAGATATGATTTCCAAAAAAATTATATCAAATACAGGCATATTGACAATATTTATATCATTTTTAACAACATGTTTTTATGTTGTAATGATGTATAAAAATAATCATCGAATTTTTGTACAAAAATTATGGAATTGGTTATCTATTAATGATTTAAAGATTGATTGTAGTTTTCTTATTGATGGATTGTCTTTAAGTATGTTATTTCTAATTACAGGAATTGGATTGTTAGTACATATATATTCTTCTTGGTATATGAAATATAAAGAAGGTTATTCACGTTTTTTTGCATATATTAATTTATTTATAGCAAGTATGTCTCTGTTAGTACTCGCTAATAATTTGTTATTTATGTATTTAGGATGGGAAGGAGTAAGTGTATGTTCATATTTATTGATTGGTTTTTATTATAATAAGTTAAATAATTGTCATTCTGCTCTCAAAGCATTTATTCTAACTCGAATTTCTGATGTTTTTCTTATGATTGGAATATTTTTAATATATAGAAAATATGATACTTTTAATTTTGAAGAAATTAAGTTTTTATCTAATATTTTAAATACAGATAATATTTTTGATTTGAATCTCATTACATTTTTTTTATTAATAGGAGTTATCGGAAAATCAGCGCAATTGCCTTTGCACACTTGGTTAACTGATGCTATGGTGGGTCCAAGTCCTGTATCAGCTTTAATACATGCAGCTACAATGGTAACAGCAGGAGTATATTTAATTGCTAGAATGCATTTTTTATTTTTACTTACTCCGAAAATATTATATTTTATAGGATTATTAAGTGTATTAACAATATTAGTTTCTAGTATTTCAGCTTTGTTTCAAAAAGATATTAAACGTATTTTAGCATATTCTACTATGAGTCAAATAGGGTACATGTTTTTAGCTTTAAGTGTTCAAGCATGGAGTGCAGCGATTATGCATTTAATTATACATGGAATATTTAAAGCATTATTATTTTTATCTGCAGGTTCATTGATTGTTTCATGTAAAAATCAGAAAAATATATTTAAAATGGGAGGTTTACGAAAAAAATTACCATTTTTATATATTAATTTCATAGTTGGAGGAGCTTCTTTAGTTTCATTTCCTTTGATCACTTCTGGTTTTTATAGTAAAGGTAATATTTTGTTTAATGTTCTAAAAAGTGAACATTTTTATTTTTTTTTAATTGCTTTATTTTGTTCTTTTTTAACTGCTTTGTATACCTTTAGAATGATTTTTTTAGTTTTTCATGGTCATGGTCATGAAAATCATCAAGTAGTTCCTGTAAACAATATCAATCATAATCTTCCATTATGCATTTTATTAGTTTTATCAACTGTATTAGGTTCATATATATCACCACCATTGTTTTATGTGTTTCCTATATCTTTTTTATTACATGATGGTAAGTTTATTATTGAAGTTATATCTAGTGTATTATCTATTTTTGGAATATATTTATCTTACTTATTATGGATTAAAAATCCATATTGGATAAACAAATTTTTGCAATATAAATTTATAAAAAAAATACATTATTTTTTTTTAACAGGATGGGGTTTCGATTATTTTTATAATGTTTTTTTTGTAAACTTTTATTTGTATATCTCTATAATGTTATCTTGTGATCCATTAGATAAAATTATTAATTATTTTTTAAAAATTATTAGAATATGTAATATATGTTTACTAAAAAGTAGTAATGGTTATATAAGATGGTATATATTTTCAATCATATTAGGGATAAATATAATTTTTATATCAATTTTTTTATGTTGGATGAGTATAAAGTAATTTTTAATTCATGTATTTATTCTTGTTAAAAATAAAACATTTCATTAATAAGTAATTATAGTAAATAATAGGAATATTCAAGTAATGTTACTTTCTTTTTTAATTATTATTCCATTTTTAAGTAGTATTTTTGCATTTTTTTCTTATAAATTTCATAAAAATTTTCCTCGTTGGATTTCTTTATTAGGGATAATTTTGATATTTTGTATTATAACAACAATATTTTTTGAAGAATATAATACTTTATTTCAAATAAGCGATGGTGTGAATTGGAATCGTCAATTAATTATACCTTGGATAACAAGATTTGGAATTGAATTTAATATTGCTGTTGATGGATTTTCTATTATTATGATCTTTTTCTCTGTTTTTTTATCCATCATTGCAATTTTATGTTCTTGGAATGAAATTAAAAATAACGCAGGTTTTTTTTATTTGAATTTTATGCTTGTTATTACTGGGATAATTGGTGTTTTTATAGCTTGTGATCTTTTTTTATTTTTTTGTTTTTGGGAAATCATGTTACTTCCCATGTATTTTTTAATTATCTTATGGAGCGATCAAAATAAAATAAAAAAAATTATTATTGCTGCTAATAAATTTTTTATTTATGGACAAATTTCTGGTTTAATATTGTTATCATCTATTTTATTATTAGCTTTAAATCATTATCATAATACTAATATATTAACTTTTAATTATAATATGTTACTTCATGAACATATAAATAAAAATATAGAATATATTACTATGTTAGGTTTTTTTTTAGCGTTTATTATAAAAATGCCTATTGTTCCATTTCACGGATGGTTGCCAGATTTACATTCTCAATCTATTTCTTGTGGTTCGATAGAAATTATTGGCGTGTTATTAAAAACTGCTCCTTATGCACTTCTGCGGTATAATTTAGTTTTATTCCCTCATATAATACATCAATTTGCTCCCATAGCAATATTTTTAGGTTTATTAAGTATATTTTATGGGTCTTGGATTGCTTTTTCACAAATAAATATTAAAAAATTTATTGCATATTCTTCTATTTCTCATATGGGATTAATTTTGATAGCAATTTATAGTCATAGTGAAATAGCATTACAAGGTGTAATTATACAAATGTTATCAAGTAGTTTAACTACTGCAGCTTTATGTGTTTTATCTGGACAATTATATAAATATTTTAAAACTCAAGATATAAATAAAATGCAAGGTTTATGGTCTTGTATTTATTGGCTTCCAGGTTTTTCTTTATTTTTTTCTTTATCAAATTTGGGAATTCCAGGGACTGGTAATTTTATTGGTGAATTTTTAATTTTATCTGGTGTTTTTCAAGTGTTTCCATATATTTCAATATTAGCAACAATGAGTATTATTTTTTCTTCTGTTTATTCTTTAAATTTTATACAAAAAATTTTTTATGGTTCATGCGAAAAAAAAATGCCTATTATTTTTATTCAAAAAAAATCATTATGTATAATTATGATGTTAGCTATTGTTTTAATTTTTTTCGGTTTATATCCACAAAAAGTTATAAATATTTCATATAGTTTTATACATAATATTCACAAAAGAATTTAATAATTTAATTTAAAAAATAAGGTTTTAATTATCAATGACAATAAATTTACAACAATTAACAGCACTGCTGCCTTTGTTGATCATGATATTTACTGCAGTAATAGTAATATTATCTATTTCATATAATAGAAATCATTTTTTTGTTGCTGTACTTAGTACATTTGGATTTATATTTTCATTTTTTTCTTTATATTTATCAATAACAATTTTGCCTATAGATATTAATGGATTATTTTATATTACACATTATTCTATTTTATATATTATCATGATTATTTTTTCTAGTATTAGTGCTTGTATTTTTGGATATTCATGGTTAAAAATTTCTTCTGAAAATAAAGAAGAATTTTATTTATTAGTAATTATTTCACATTTAGGTGCAATATCATTAGTTATATCTAATCATATGGCATCTTTATTCGTTAGTGTAGAGCTTTTATCATTACCAGTTTTTGGTTTAATTGCTTATTCGCAATATTATAAAAATTCTTTAGAAGCAGCTTTAAAATATATCATATTATCTTCTATTACATCTAGTTTTTTACTATTCGGAATTGCATGGATTTATGCTGTTTCAGGAAATTTGAGTTTTATATCTATAATTCCACTTTTTAATAATATTTCTAATAATGAAACATTAGTTTTATTGTTCGGAATCAGTATGATACTTTGTTCATTATTATTTAAATTATCTATTATTCCATTTCATTTATGGACTCCTGATGTTTATCAAGGTACTCCTGCAGCAGTTTTATCTTTTTTTTCTACTGTGGGTAAAATTTCTATTTTTGTTGTGTTATTAAATTTGTTATCACATATTTCTTATGGAAATAAAATAATATATTTTATATTATTATTAACTATTATTTTTTCTATATTATTTGGAAATTTAATGGCTATGTTTCAAAATAATATTAGACGATTATTTGCTTATTCATCTATATCTCAATTAGGATATCTTTTAATAATATTTTTAGTTTCTAATAAAAATTACTTTTTTTCTTTAGAAGCTAGTGCAATATATTTATATAGTTATTTATTTAGTAATATCGCTTTTTTTGGTATAATTAATTTAATTACAAATGCAAATAAAACTAATCATGCTGATTTAATAGAATCATATCAAGGATTATTTTGGTCCCAACCTCTTTTATCTATAATATTAACTTTAGTATTACTATCTTTATCTGGTATTCCTATGACATTAGGATTTATTGGAAAATTTTATATCTTATCTATTATAATAAAAGAACATTTATGGGTGATGGGTTTAATTTTTTTAATTGGAACTATATTAGGTCTGTATTGTTATTTAAGAGTTATTTTAAGTTTATATTCTAAACCATTAAAATCCATAAAAAATCAGATAATTGTATCTAATCATTGGATATATACTGGTTCTGGAGCAATTATATTTTTTTCAGGAATTATCTTGTTGATCTTAGGTATATATCCAAACGAATTAATTTATTTAGTAAAATCATCTATAGAATTATAGTCATATAATTTTATTTAAGATATTTATTATATAACAATATGTATTATCTATATTAGATTATTATTAAAATATTTTTTTATTTTAAATAAATTAAAAATGTTTTTACTAGATAATACATTTTTATAATTTTTAAAGATTATAGTAATATTTTTTAAAAAATATTTATTATATTTTCAGAAAAGATAAACTGTAAATTTTAATTTTAAAATTTTCTATATATTAATATAATATTAATATATTTTTATAATAACAATATTTTCTAGATAAAATAAAATATTGTTATTTATCAAACAATAATACATATTATTATGATTAATCAAAATTGTTCTTTATCAATGTGGTTGAAAAAATTAGAAAAAATAGGAGAGAAAAAAACATCTGATTTGATTTTATTAAAATCTATTGCAAAAAAATTAGATTTGTTAGATTGTAAAGCTTTTATTTTTACAGTGACTGGAACAAATGGAAAGGGTACTACTTGTGCAATGTTAGAAAGATTGTTATTAAAAGAAGGTTATCAAGTAGGACTATATACTTCTCCTCATTTATTTAATTATAGAGAAAGAGTTCGTATCAATGGGTTATTATTAGATGAAACAGAACATATTACTGCTTTTAAAAGTATAGAACTTGCGAGAAAATCTTTTATATTAACTTACTTTGAGTTTATTACACTTGCAGCATTACATTTATTTAGAAACTATTCATTAGATATTATAATATTAGAAGTAGGTTTAGGAGGTCGATTAGATGCGACTAATATTATTGATTCTGATATATCTATAATAACTAATATTGCTATTGATCATAGTAACGTCTTAGGCAAAACACGAGAGAGTATTGCTCGTGAAAAATCAGGTATTTTTAGAAAAGATACAATTTCTGTTATCGGAGAAATAAATATTCCAGATATAATAAAAAAAAATGCTATAAAAACACATACAATATTAAAAAAAATTAATGTAGATTGGCATTGGAAAAAAAAAAATGATTATTGGAATTTTTTTCATTCAAATATTGAATTATATAAATTACCCTTAACACAGATACCATTATCTAATGCAGCTATTGCTCTAGCTGCCCTTTATTATTCAGGATTTAAAATTCATGAAGATATTGTAAGAAGGTGTATTTCTTCTGTAAAACTACCTGGTCGATTTCAAATTATTTCTACTACACCTTATATAATTTTAGATGTTGCTCATAATCCACATGCAGCATCATATTTATCTAATAAATTAGAAGAAATGAATATAAAAGGAAAGATATATGCAGTAATAGGAATATTAAAAGATAAAGACATTATAGGTATTATTAATGAATTAAAAAATAATGTGCATTACTGGTTTACAGCACCTTTACAAAATATTCGTACTGCAAATAAAAAACAATTAAAAAATACTTTTCCTATTCATAATACATCTATTTTCAATAATATAAATGAAGCTTATAATCACGCGTTTTCAATGGTAAAAAAAGAAGATATTATTTTAGTTTTTGGTTCTTTTTTAACTATTTCAGAATTATTTTTTGATAAAATCTATGAATAATATAAAATAAAGGTAATTTTGGATAATATATGTTTTTGCTAGATTATATAATAATTTTTGTTATTATTCTCTCGTTTTTTTTCGGTTTATTACGTGGTTTTTATTATGAAGTAATATCTTCCTTTTTTTGGTTTTTTAATTTTTATTTTTTTAGTAAATATAATTATTTTATTAGTTTTTTTAAAAATACTATTCAAGATATTCTTTTAATAAATAATATGTTAATATTTATTATGATTGTTTTTTTTTTATTACAAAATATATTTTAAATATATATGTAAACAAAATTATTAAAAAAATTAAGATGTCTTATTGTAATGTTTTTTTAGGTGGAATCTTTGGCATTATTCGTGGTTTGTTATTAGTATTTTTTATACTACATATATTTAGTTATATTACTTTAGATAATTATAATTATTATATGAATCATTCTGTATTAATTTTTATTTTTTTAAATATATATGATATTTTTAATATATATAGTTTATAAAACTAAGCACATTATTTATATTGTTTTAAGACTATAGTGTGCTTAGAATTCATTATGTAAATGAGTAAAAATATTTAATGTTCAAACATAGCAGAAATTGATTCTTCGTTACTAATACGTCTGATTGCTTCTGCTAGCATACCTGCTAATGTTAATGTACGTACATTTTTTAATGATTCAATTGTTTTAGATAGAGGAATAGTATCACATACTACTACTTCATCAATCACAGAATTTTTTAAATTATTTGAAGCATTTCCAGAAAAAATAGGATGAGTTGCATATGCAAATACTCTTTTAGCACCTCTTTCTTTAAGAGCTTCTGCGGCTTTACATAGTGTACCTCCGGTATCTATCATATCATCTACTAAAATACAATCACGATTTGCCACGTCACCAATAATATGCATGATTTGAGATATATTAGCTCGAGGTCTTCTTTTATCAATAATTGCCATATCAGTATCATATAGTAATTTAGCAATTGCTCTAGCTCGAATAACTCCACCTATGTCAGGAGAAACAACAATAGGATTTTTTAATTCTCTTTGTAACATATCTTCTAAAAGAATTAAACTACCAAATACATTATCAACAGGTACATCAAAAAATCCTTGTATTTGTTCAGCGTGTAAATCTACTGTTAATACACGATCGACGCCAATACTCGATAAAAAATCAGCTACTACTTTTGCTGTTATAGGAACTCTTGCTGATCTAACACGACGATCTTGGCGAGCATATCCAAAGTAAGGTATTACTGCAGTAATTCTACCAGCAGATGCTCTTCTTAAGGCATCTACCATCACAACTAGCTCCATTATATTATCATTAGTAGGTGAACAAGTAGATTGAATAATAAAAACATCGCTTCCTCTTACATTTTCATTAATTTGAACACTGATTTCACCATCACTAAATCTACCGACAGCTGCATTTCCTAAATTAATATATAATCGATTGGCAATATACTTTGCTAGTTTTGGAATAGAATTTCCTGAAAAAAGTTTCATATCTGGCATAAAAAAAACCTTTTTTTTTAAAAGATTTAAATAAATAAATTAATATTAAATTTTTTTATTAAAAAGAATATTTTATTCTTTGTAAATCATTTCATGTAATGGTGATATATTAAGACTTTTTGCTACAAAGCTTTTCATGTTTTTAGGTATTAATTTAAAAATTTTTTCTGCAGAGTTTTTATCATTAAATTCAGAAAATATACAAGACCCTGTACCAGTCATACGAAAATGAGCATATGAGGATAATATTGCAAGTAATTTTTTAATTTTGATAAATGTTTTTTTTGCTATATCTTCAAAATCATTGTTAAAAGGTGCATTTAATAATTCTTGAATAGATTTTTTTGAGTGATATTTCGTCAATAAAGGGTTTAAAAACATTTTTTTTGTTGAGATATGAATATAAGGATATACAACTACATACCATTTTTCTTTTTTTTTTATAGGATATAATATATCTCCTATTCCTTCAATAATTGCAGTATGTCCCATAATGAAACCGGGTACATCTGATCCTATTTCAAGACCAAATAAAGATAGTTCTTGTAAAGTAAATTGTGTGTTCCATAATTTATTTAACACAATTAATGTAGTTGCTGCATTAGAAGATCCACCTCCTAATCCGCTGCCTATAGGTATTTTTTTTTTTAAGAATATTTTTGCTCCATTATAAGTGTTAAATATTCTTTTATAAATCAATCCTTTCTTTTTTAATAATTTAGCTGCAGTAATAATGCTATTTTGTTTATTTAAAAGATATTTTTCTTGAGTAAATAATTTGATAGAACCTGTTTTATTAGGCACAATTTTTAATGTATCACCATAATTAATAAATTGAAATAATGTTTGTATATTATGATATTTATCTTTACGTATACCTGTTATATATAAAAATAGATTAATTTTTGCAGGTGAAGGCCATGTATAGATTTTTTTAATTTTCATGTATTCATATAAAATATTTTATTATATAGTTTGATTAAAATTACAATAAGATCATTTAAAATGATATAATTTTTAATTATGTTCATCATACATTGTTTGATGTTAATTAAAAAATATTTTTACAAAATACTTATTATATAAGGATTGTATGAATAATTCTATTTTAAATAAATTAAAATCTTTACGCAATCGTTATCAAGAAATTGAATGTATGCTTACACAGAAAGATGTTATTGCAAATAGAGAACATTTTAAAGTTTTATCTAAAGAATATTTAACATTATCTAAAATTATGAAAATTTTTATGAAATGGGAAAAATTAAAAAGTGATATTAAAAATATTAAAATCTTATTAAATGATATTGAAATGCAAGAGATTGCTAAAGAAGAATTATATTTATTACATAAAGAAAAAGAGATATTAGAGAAAGAAATTAATATATTATTATTACCTGAAGATCCTAATGATCAACATAGTTGTTTTATTGAAATTAGATCAGCAACCGGTGGGAATGAATCAGCAATTTTTGCTGGAGAATTATTTAGAATGTATACTCGATATGCTGAAATATATTCTTGGAAAACAGAAGTGATGTATACTAGTGATAGTGAAAAGGGAGGGTTTAAAGAAATTATTTTAAAAATCACAGGAAAAGGTGCGTGTGGACGTTTAAAATTTGAGTCAGGTGGTCATCGTGTACAAAGAGTTCCAGAAACTGAATCACAAGGAAGAATACATACCTCGACTTGTACTGTAGCTGTAATGCCTGTAATTCCTGAAGCTAAAAAAGAAGAAATCAATTTATCTGATTTGAAAATTGATACTTTTAGATCATCAGGTGCAGGAGGACAACATGTTAATACCACTGATTCTGCTATTCGAATTACTCATCTTCCTACTGGACAAGTTGTAGAATGTCAAGATGAACGTTCACAACATAAAAATAAAGCTAAAGCGTTATCTATTTTGTCTGCTCGGATTTATGCAAATCAATTAGAGAAAACGCATCAAGAAAGTTCTTCTATGAGAAGAATATTATTAGGTAGTGGAGAAAGATCAGATAGAAATAGAACATATAATTTTCCTCAAAATAGAATTACTGATCATCGAATTAATTTAACTATCTATAAATTAGATGAAGTTCTACAAGGTAAATTAGATTTTCTTATTGAACCTATACGTCAAGAATATCAAGCAGATATGTTATCTTCTTTATCTAAATAATACAAATGAATATTAAACATTGGATAAATCATACTATTAAAAAACTATATTTTTCCGAAAATCCACAATATGAAGCTAGATTATTACTGTCTTATGTTTCTGAGTATGATTATAGTTTTATTATGAAATCAGATGACATCTTGTTAACTAGAAAACAACATAAACTATTAAATAGTTTAATTAATCGTAGATCTTTAGGAGAACCAATAGCTTATATAATCGAAGAAAAAGAATTTTGGTCTTTGTCTTTACGTGTTTCATGTGATACTCTTATCCCTAGACCTGATACAGAAATTTTAGTAGAACAAGCATTATCTAAAATTCAAAATAATTTTTCAATTCTTGATTTAGGTACTGGATCCGGAGCAATTGCTTTAGCATTAGCAAGTATGTGTTCTGATTGTGAAATTATTGGTGTTGATAAATCAAAAAAAGCACTCAAAATAGCATGTATTAACGCATTTAAATTAAATTTTAAAAATGTTTTTTTTCATTATAGCAATTGGTTTTCAAATATTAATAAAAAATTTAATATTATTATAAGTAATCCACCATATATTAGTACAAAAGAAATAAAACTTTTAAAAAAAGATATTTTTTTTGAACCATTTAATGCTTTGATAGCTGATCAAGATGGTTTATCTGAAATTAAAAAAATTATAAAAAAAGCAAGATATTATTTATTTTTTGGAGGTTGGTTATTAATAGAACATGGATGGAAACAGAAATTATCAGTACAAAATTTATTCAAAAAATATAATTTTTCTGAAGTGCAATCTTATCAAGATTATGGAGGAAATGATCGTGTAACTATTGGAAAAAATATAATAAAATAAAATTTATAATATTTTATAAAATAAAAAATATTTTTTTTTAATATAGAATATATAAATTTAATCAAATTTGTATTATTTAAATTTTCGTTATTTTAAAAATTTTAAAAAATTTATTACTAAAACATATGAAATCTCTTTCTAATATTGATTTTTCTAAATTATCACTTTTTGATTCTATTATTATTGCTTCTCAGGTTATTCGAAAAGATTTTCCTGCAAACTGTGTTCTATCTGAATTAAAAAGTAAAATAAAAGAAGCTAAATCTTATATATCATCAGAAAATCAACCTAATAAACAATTAAAAAAATTATTAGAATTGTTTTATGTTCATTGGAATTTTGGTGGAGCTAGTGGTATTTATAAACTTTCTGATGTAATGTGGATTGATAATGTATTAAAGACACGTCAAGGAACAGCAGTGTCTTTAGGAGTTCTTTTTTTACACATTGCTCAAGAATTAAATTTGCCATTAAATCCTGTTGTTTTTCCAACTCAACTTATTTTAAGAGCAGATTGGATTAATGAGAAGAAATGGCTCATTAATCCTTTTAATGGAGATATTTTAGATAAACATACATTAGAAGTATGGTTAAAAGGTAATATTAGCCCAACAGCAGAATTGTATGAAAATGATTTATATAAATCGGAATCTATTACAGTTATACGTAAAATGTTAGATATATTAAAAGCTGCACTGATGGAAGAAAAAAAAATGGAATTAGCATTAAATGTTACAAATTTACTATTACATATTGATCCGAATGATCCATATGAAATTCGCGATCGTGGATTAATATACGCTCATTTAGAATGTAATCATGTTGCTTTAACAGATTTAATTTATTTTGTAGAACATTGTCCAGAAGATCCAATTAGTGAAATTATTAAAATTCAAATTCACTCTATAGAACAAAAAAAAGTTATATTGCATTAAATTTTTTATTGTGTAATTGGTAAATTACGTTTATGTAATGTCTTAAAGTATAATGTTTCAATTATTTTTTGTTTGTGTGAATCTATTTTTTTTCCTTCTAAATAAGAATCAATGACATTATATGTAACACCTAAAATAGATTCATCATCTTGTTGAGGATAATTATCTTCTAAGTCAGCCATAGGCTTTTTAGAATATAAATGTTTAGGAGAATTTAATTCTTTTAATAATAATCGACCTTGTCTTTTATTTAAATGATAAATTGGATTAATGTCTGTTCCACCATCACCAAATTTTGTAAAAAATCCAGTAAGATGTTCTGCTGCGTTTCCTGTTCCAACGACTAGACCATTATACATAGCAGAAACACTATATTGTACTTTCATTCTTTCTCGAGCTTTTTCATTACCTCGTACATAATCTGAAATTATAATTCCTGATTTTTGTAAAGATTTTTCACTTCTTAAAACTGCTTGTTTGATGTTAATGTTAAAAATTTGATCTGGTTTTATGAAATGAATAGCATCTTGACAATCTTGTTCATCAGATTGAATTCCATATGGCATTCTTAATGCGATAAATTTATAATAAGTGTTGTTTGTTTCATGTCTTAACTCTTGAATAGTCATTTGACATAATTTTGCTGTTAATGTGGAATCTTGACCTCCACTAATACCTACTATTAAAGATTTTAGAGAAAGATTTTGCAATAGATATTTTTTTAGAAAATTAATACAATTTTGAATTTCAATTTTTGGAATAATTACTGATTTTACTTTCATTAATTTTATAATTTTTTTTTGTAACATAACAGTCTCTTAATTATTAGTAAAATAAAATATTTTTGAATTTAACTATATTATAATTGTGGATAATAAATTGAATAATTTAATTTTAGTTTTAAATTGTGGTAGTTCTTCTATAAAATTTGCAATATTAGATCCTAAAAATGAAAAAAAATATTTATCTGGTATTGTAGAATGTTTATTTTTATCAGAAACATATATTAAATGGTGTTGTTTAGAAAAAAAATATTATAAAAAAATAGGTTCAAATATGAACCATGAAGATGCTTTAAATTTTATTATAGATGAAGTTTTATTAAAACAAAAAAATATTTTTAATAATATAATAGGGATAGGACATAGAGTAGTACATGGAGGTAATGAAATTAAAAAATCTAGTTTAATTAATGACTATGTCATAACTTGTATTAAAAAATATATTTGTTTTGCGCCATTACATAATCCAGCAAATTTAATTGGAATTCAAACAGTTATAAAAAAATATCCTATTTTATCAGATAAAAATGTAGCAGTTTTTGATACATCTTTTTATCAAAATATGCCTGAAAGTTCTTTTTTGTATGCCATACCATACAACTTTTATAAAAAATATCAAATTAGACGTTATGGTGCGCATGGTATCAGTCATAAGTATGTTTCTTATAAAATTTCTGTTATTTTAAATAAAAAATTTGATTCTTTAAACTTAATTACATGTCATTTAGGTAACGGATGTTCAATTGCAGCTATTTGTAATGGAGTATGTGTCGATACTTCTATGGGATTAACACCTTTAGAAGGTTTAGTTATGGGTACACGAAGTGGAGATATAGATCCTGCAATTATTTTTTTTATGTATAAACAACTTAATATGAGTATAGATGAAATTGAAATGATTTTAAATAAAAAATCAGGTTTATTAGGTTTAAGTGGTGTTAGTAGTGATTTTCGTTATTTCGAGAAACAATATCATTTAACAGAAAAAGCAAAAAGATCTGTTCAAGTTTTTTGTCATCGTTTATCTAAATATATTGCAAGTTATATGAGTTTAATGGAAAATCGTTTAGATGCAGTAATTTTTACTGGTGGTATTGGAGAAAACGTATCTTTAATTCGAGAATTAGTTTTTTCTAAACTTTTTTTATTAGGTTTTAAAATTAATTCTAAACTTAATTGTTCTACTGTAGGAGGAAAATCAGGATTGATTACTGAATCCTCTTCTCATCCAGTATTTGTGATTGCAACAGATGAAGAATTAGCAATAGCTAAAGAAACTATTAAGATAATTAATAAAAAATAGTTATTTTAGTGTGAGTTTTATTTATATTAAAAATAGATATATAAAAATATATATAGGATAATTATGTCGCGTATTATAATGTTAATTCCTTTAGATCAAGATGTTGGTTTAACTACAATAAGTTTAAGTATTGTTTATTTTTTTTATAAACAACGAATCAATAAACAATCTTCTCAATCTATATTATATTTCTCTTGCATAAAAAATCAATTAGATCACACTACATTAATTATTAAAAAATATTTTTCTAAATTTATTCATATATTGGATGATATAGATTTTTCAAAGTCTTTTTTTGATTCTCCAGAATATATATCTTTATTTAATCAAGTGATGGAAATATGTTATAAAAAAAAAAAAATACATGAATTAATTTTAATTAAAGGTATAAAGAAGAATCAGAATATTAATTCTGCAAAAATTAATTATGATCTTTCTCAAAATCTTGATGCAGAAATAATATTTATAGCTAATTTAAATAATAATTCTAAACAATGTATTAAAAACAAAGAAGAAGAAATACATTTTTTTTTAAGACAGTACCGATATAAAAATGTTTTAGGTATTATTTTTAATAAAATTAACAACCCTTTTTTTTTAGAAAGAACAAATTCTCTTATAAAGAAACTAATGATTTTAAAAGAATTTAATAAAACAACAAAGCAGATAGAAATTTCAAAAAAAAATTTTACAGATGATTTTCTTTCGGTGATAGCTTGTATTCCTTGGAATAGAAATATTATACAAATCAATATTTTAGATATTTTTTATTTTTTAAATATAGAATATATTTATTTAATAAAAAATAAAAATCATATTATAGAAGAAATAATTATATTTGATGAAAGTAGTGAAAATATGTTAAAAAAAAAGTATTTAAATACTTTAGTAATTGTTTCTTTTAGTCGTATAGATAATTTTATAAACATTATAAAATTATTAGATCTCAAAAATAATAATATTTGTTGCGTAATATTCACGGGAGCGTTTGACTCAAAAAAAAATATTATTCTTTTATGCAGGTTATTAATTAAAAAATCTATTTCTGTTTTTTTTACAAAAAAATATACAATAGATATATTATCTAAATTACAAAATTTTAATTATAATATTACTTTCAAAGATGATCTTTATATTAAAAAATTACAAAAATTTATTTCTAGTTTTTTTGATTTTTCTAATATTTTTTTTATAAATAAAAATAATAATTATATCAAGACATATTCACCAAAAGAATTTTGTTATCGTTTAAAAATTCTATCACAGAAAAAAAATAAACGTATTATATTACCAGAATCATATGATGTTCGAATTTTAAGAGCAGTTTCAATATGTAATACAGATAATATTGCACAATGTGTATTATTAGGAGATTCTCAAAAAATTTATCAAATAGCATGTAATAATAATATTAATTTACATAAAAATGTTGAAATTATTAATCCTTCTCTTATAAAAAGAAAATATGTTTCACGTCTTTTAGAAATTCGAAAAGATAAAAGTTTGGATCAATTAACTGCTGAGAAACAAATAGAAAATAATATTTTTTTAGCAACTTTAATATTAGAAGCTAATCAAGTAGACGGATTAGTTGCTGGGGCAATTAATAAAACATCAGATACTATACGTCCAGCATTACAGATTATTAAAACACATCCTAATAATTTTTTAGTATCATCTATTTTTTTTATGTTATTACCAAATACAGTTTTAATTTATAGTGATTGCGGTATTAACATAGATCCTAATTCAGAAGAATTAGCAGAAATAGCAATTCAATCAGCGGAGTCATCAAAAATATTTGGAATAGAACCACGTATTGCTATGTTATCTTATTCAACTGGTTATTCTGGAAGTGGGTCTCAAGTTGAAAAAATAAGAAAAGCTACTAAGATTGTTAAAAATAAAAGACCTGATTTAATTATTGATGGTCCTATTCAATATGATGCTGCTATTTCAGAATCAATTCGTAAATTAAAAGCACCATATTCACCGATCGTAGGATCGGCGAATGTATTTATTTTTCCGGATTTAAATTCTGGGAACATAGCTTATAAAGCTGTGCAACGTTCTGCAAATATAATGTCTATTGGTCCAATATTACAGGGATTAAGAAAACCAGTAAATGATTTATCACGAGGTGCTTCAGTAGAAGAGATAATTTATACTATTGCATTAACATCAATTCAATCTGAATAATATAGTAGATTTTTATAATTTTTATTTTAAATTTTAATTATAATATCGCCATATGGTTTACAACAACATGGAAGTATGTCTTTTTTTTTTAATAAAGCAGCCATTGGCTGTTTTATTAAATAAAATACTTTTCCTTTGATTAATTCAATTCTGCATATACCACAATATCCAGAACAACATTGATATTCTATATAAACTTTATTTATTTGTAATACAGATAATAGTGAAATATTGTCTTTATAAATAATTTTTTTTTGAACATTTATTATTTTAATAATAGCATTTTTCATATTTTATAATTGAAATTTTTTAAATTCATGATCAGATATCTCTGAATCAATTTGACCGACTAAATATGAACTAATTTCTGTTTCTTGAGGTGCGTTTTGTATATAATCAGAAGTTAACCAATCGTTAATCCAAGGAATAGGGTTAGATTTTTTTTGAAAAAGAGGAGAAAAACCAAGAGATTGAATACGAATATTAGTAATATATTCTATATACTGAAATAAAATATCTTTATTTAATCCAAGCATAGAACCATTTTTAAATAGATATTCAGCCCATTGTTTTTCTTGTTGCGAAGCTATAAGAAATATATTAATTGCTTCTTTTTTAGACTCTAAAATTATATTTTTCATATCTTTATCATGTTCTATATTACTTAAGATGTTTAATATGTGTTGTGTCCCCGTTAAATGTAATGCTTCATCACGTGCTATTAATCTAATAATTTTTGCATTACCTTCCATAATTTCTCTTTCTGCAAATGCAAATGAGCATGCAAAACTAACATAGAATCTAATGGCTTCTAAAACATTAACGCTAATTAAACATAGATATAGTTTTTTTTTTAAAGACTTTAAATTTATATCAATTTTCTTTTGATTAATCATATGAATACCTTCACCTAATAAATGCCAATAACTAGTGAGTTCGATTAATTCATCATAATAAATAGAAATATTTTGTGCGCGATTATTAATATGTTTATTTGAAATAATATCTTCAAATATCAAAGAAGGAGAATTAAAAATATTTCTAATAATATATGTATAAGAACGTGAATGAATAGTTTCTGAAAAAGACCATGTTTCAATCCATGTTTCTAGTTCAGGAATAGAAATAATTGGTAAAAAGGCGATGTTTGGACTCCTCCCTTGAATTGAATCAAGTAATGTTTGATATTTTAAATTACTAATAAAAATATGTTTTTCATGATCAGGTAAGTTTTGAAAATCGATTCGATCACGAGAAAGATCTACTTCTTCAGGTCTCCAAAAAAATGATAATTGTTTTTCAATTAATTGTTCAAATATGTTGTATTTTTGTTGATCATATCGTGCAATATTGACAGGTTGTCCAAAAAACATTGGTTCTTTAAGTTGATCATTTTTTTTTTTTGAAAAAATTGTATAAGACATAGATATTTAACCTTAATTAACCTAAAATTAAATTTAATTATATATTTTTATATAGTACATGAACCACTTTCACATATGTTTTCGAATTGAGATTCAGATATAATATTTTTCTGATCTTCAGAACCATCGCGAGTATTTTGATAATATAATGTTTTTATACCAAGTTGATAAGAGAATAGTAAATCATATAAAAGTTGTTTCATGGGAATTTTGTTATTTAAAAATTTTTTTGGATCATAATTAGTATTAACTGAAATAGATTGATCAATAAATTTTTGCATAATACCAGCAAGTTGTAAATATCCTATATTATTTGGCATCTCCCAAAGTAATTCGTATTCTGATTTTAGTTTTTTATATTCTGGTACTACTTGTCTTAATATTCCATCTTTAGATACCTTAATACTAACAAAACCTCTTGGAGGTTCAATTCCATTGGTTGCATTAGATATTTGAGAAGATGTTTCTGAAGGCATTAAAGCAGATAATGTTGAATTTCTTAAACCATATTGTTTTATTTTTAAACGTAATTTATCCCAATTAAAATGGAGTGGTTCATGACATATTTTGTCAATATCTTTTTTATATGTATCAATAGGAAGTTTACCTAAATAATAATTAGTATGATGAAATAAAGAACATTTTCCTTTTTCTTTTGCTAGTTGACAAGAAGCTTCTAATAAATAATATTGCATAGCTTCAAAAGTTCTATGTGTTAAATTTTTTGCGCTACCATCTGAATAACGAACTTTGTTTTTAGCTAAGTAATAAGCAAAATTAATTACTCCAATTCCCAGAGAACGTCTAGACATAGCTGATTTTTTAGCTGATATTACTGGGTAATTTTGATATTCTAATATTTCATCAAGAGCGCGAACAGATAATATTGATAATTCTTTTAATTCATCAAGACTTTTAATCATACCTAAATTAAAAGCTGATAACGTACATAGTGCAACTTCTCCATTCATATCATTAACATCGTTTAATGCTTTTGTTGGTAAAGTAATTTCTAAGCATAAATTAGATTGTCTTATTGGCGCAAGAAGAGGATTAAATGAACTATGTGAATTGCAATGATCAACATGTTGTATATAAATACGTCCAGTAGAAGTTCGTTCTTGCATTATTAATGAAAATAATTCTAATGCTTTAATAGTTTTTTTTCTTATATTTGTATTTTTTTCATATGTTATATATATTTCTTCAAATTTTTTTTGATTAGAAAAAAAAGATTCGTATAAATCAGGAACATCAGAAGGACTAAATAATGTTATCATTTCTCCAGACAACATTCTTTGATACATTAATTTATTAATTTGAATTGCATAGTCAATATGACGTACTCTGTTGTCTTCTATTCCTCTATTATTTTTTAATACTAACAAGCTTTCTACTTCTAAATGCCAAATAGGATAAAAAACGGTTGCAGCACCACCTCTAACTCCGCCTTGTGAACAAGATTTTACTGCACTTTGAAAATATTTATAAAAAGGTATACAACCAGTATGAAATGCTTCTCCATTTCTAATAGGACTGCCTAATGCTCGGATTTGTCCTGTATTGATACCAATTCCTGCACGTTGAGAAACATATTTAACAATTGTACTTGCAGTAGCATTAATAGAATTTAAATTATCAGCACATTCAATTAATACACAAGAACTAAATTGACGAGTAGGTGTTCTAACGCCAGACATAATTGGTGTTGGTAAAGAAATTTTAAATGTTGAAATAGCATTATAAAAACGTTGAATGTAATTCATGCGAATATTTTTAGGGTATCGAGAAAATAAGCATGCAGATATTAAAATATATAGAAATTGTGCACTTTCATATATCTCTCCAGTGATTCGATTTTGTATTAAATATTTTCCTTCTAATTGTTTTACAGCAGCATATGAAAAATTCATATCTCTCCAATGATCAATAAAAGAATTCATATGTAAAAATTCTGAATAAGAGTAATCTTGTAATAATTTTTTGTCATATTTCCTTAATTTTACCATTTTTTTTACATGATCATATAATGCTGGTGGCGTAAATTGACCGTAAGCTTTTTTTCTAAGATGAAAAATAGCTAATCTTGCAGCCATATATTGATAATCTGGTGTTTTTTGTGATATTAGATCAGCTGCAGCTTTAATAATAGTTTCATGAATATTAATAGTAGTAATATTATTATAAAATTGAATACGAGAACATAACGCTACTTGTGATACAGAGACGTCATTTAATCCTTCTGATGCCCAATTAAGTACTTTATGAATTTTATCTAAATTAATTTTTTCTGTTCTTCCATCACGTTTAGTAACAAAGAGATTATTTTTCATAATAAATTTAACTTATTTTTAAATAGTATAAAGATGTATTTATTGAATTTACTTTAATAAATAACAAATAAACAGTTTTTTTACATAGGTTCAATAATTCTTTGTAAAGCAACTACTTTTTCATTTTTTGATGTTCTTATTAATATAACACCTTGTGTATTTCGTCTGAGTATTCCTACTTCTGAAACTCTAATTCTAACTAATGTACCTGCATTAGTAATCATCATGATTTGATCTTGTTCGACTACTTGTATTGCTCCTATAATTTTCCCGTTTTTTTTTGTAATTTTAATTGATATTACACCTTGAGTAGCACGAGATTTAATAGGAAAATCAGTAATTTTAGTACGTTTTCCATATCCATTTTGTGTTGCTATTAAAATACATCCTTTATTTTTAGGTACGATTAATGATACAACTTTATCATTTTTTTTAATTTTAATACCTTTTACTCCAGAAGCAGTACGTCCCATGGTGCGTACGCTTGTTTCTAAAAATTGTACTACTTTACCGTTTTGCGTAAATAACATAATATTATTATTACCATCAGTTAACGCTACGCCAATTAATTCGTCATTAGCATGTAAATTAATAGCAATAATGCCAGCAAATCTAGGTTTTTTGAATTGTTTTAAAGAGCTTTTTTTTACTCTTCCATGAGCGGTAGTCATAAAAATATTAAGATTATCTTTATATTCATGGACAGGTAATATAGCTGTAATTCTTTCTTTGGCACTCAATGGTAAAATATTAACTATAGGTTTTCCTTTCGCATGTCTACTAGATTCAGGTAATTGATAAACTTTCATCCAATATAAAATTCCTCTACTAGAAAAACATAGTATAGTATCGTGTGTATTTGCTATTATTAAACTTTCTATAAAATCTTCTTCTTTTATTTTTGCAGCTGATTTACCTTTTCCACCACGTCTTTGAGCATTATAATCAGAAAGAGGTTGATATTTTACATATCCTGAATGTGATAGTGTGACTACTACATCTTCTTGATTAATTAAATCTTCAAAATTAATATCAGTATGGTGATTAGTAATTTTTGTTTTTCTTTTATCACTAAAATTTTTTTGTATAGATAAGAGTTCTGATTGAATTACGTTCAACATACATTTTGGATTTTCAAGTATTTCTTTTAATTCTTTTTTTCTCTTTTTTAAATTATTATGTTCTGAAAAAATTTTATTTTGTTCTAAATTAGTTAATTTTTGTAGACGTAAATCTAATATAGCTTGTGCCTGTATTTCACTAAAATGATATTTTTTATTATCAGATAAAATATTTTTATTAAAAGGAGAATAACATTGTGTAATATTATGAGATGTCCATGCTTTTTGAATAATTAAATTTTTAGCATCTTTTGAATTTCCTGCACTTTTAATTATTTCAATAATTAGATTAATATTGATAAAAGCAGTATTTAATCCTTCAAGAATATGAAGACGGTGAGAAATTTTATTTAATTCAAAAATACTACGTCTAATAATTATTTCTTGTCTATGAGATAAAAAATTTTTTAATATCTCTTTTAAAGATAAAATCTTTGGTTGTCCTTGACATAAAGCAACCATGTTAATACCAAAAGATATTTGCAATTGTGTTAACGAATATAATTGATTTAAAATAATTTCTGATATTGCTTCTTTTTTAACTTCTATAACAATTCTCATTCCATCTTTGTCAGATTCATCACGTAAACCAGAAATTCCATCAATTTTTTTATCTTTTACTAATTCTGCTATTTTTTCAATTAAACGTGATTTATTTACTTGATAAGGTATTTCATCAAAAATAATAGATTCTTTTTTATTTTTTTTATTTTTTTCAATTGTATGACGTGCGCGAATATAAATTTTTCCTTTTCCTGTACGATAAGCTTCTTTGATTCCTAATGTTCCATTTATAATACCTGCTGTTGGAAAATCTGGTCCTGGAATATGTTTAATAAGTTCTTCAAGAGTAATATCTTGATTATTAATATAAGCCAAACATCCATTAATTACTTCATATAAATTATGAGGAGGAATATTTGTCGCCATACCAACAGCTATACCAGAAGAACCATTGATTAAAAGATTCGGTATTTTGGACGGTAGTATTTCAGGGATTTTTTCAGTATCATCATAATTCGGTAAAAATTCAACAGTGTTTTTTTCTAAATCACTTAATAATTCATGGGCTATTTTAGACATGCGTACTTCTGTATATCTCATTGCTGCGGCAGAATCACCATCTATAGAACCAAAATTACCTTGACCATCAATAAGCATATAACGTAATGAAAATTTTTGTGCCATACGAACTATGGCATCATATACAGCAGAATCACCATGTGGGTGATATTTTCCTATGACATCACCTACTACTCGAGCAGATTTTTTATATGGTTTGTTCCAATCATTATTTAAAACATACATTGCAAATAGTATTCTTCTATGAACAGGTTTTAAACCATCTCGAACATCCGGCAATGCTCTTCCGACTATTACAGACATAGAATAATCTAAATAAGAGCTTTTTAATTCATCTTCAATATTGACCTGTATAATTTTTTTCTCAGGTTCTTTCATAAAGCTTTCATCTCTTTAATAAGAAGTAATTTAATTAAGTAGAAAAGTATAACATAATTAAACAATTAGATGCATATAAAGAACATTATTCTGAATATCAAATAACTTTAAGATATTTTTTATATTAAAAATATTTGTTTATTTTAAATGAAAGTATTAATATAAAAAATAGTTATGAATATTAAAATTGTTAAAAGTAATATTATATTGCATAAAAAGTAATATTATATTGCATAATATATAACTTAAACTTAACAATGAGATGCAATTATGAAAGATAAAGAAAAGAATTTAATAGAAAATTTGTTTTATCGCTTAAAAAATACTGAATTAAACATGTCTGAAAGAGATGTATCAGCAGACAACTTAATTCAAAATTTGGTTTCTAAACAACCTTCTTCTCCTTATTATATGACTCAAACAATATTGATTCAAGAAACAGCTATAAAAAAAATGGGTATGAAAATTGAAGAATTAGAAAAAAGAATTCAAGTATTAAATCAAGAAATATCAAATAAAAAGCCTAGTTTTTTATCTAGTTTTTTTAAAAAAAATACTGATTTTCAATCTTCTCAACCAATGTCTAATAATATTTGGAGAAATAAAGAAAATATTTCACAAACGCATGCTACTAATTTACCTCCATCATCTATTACTCAACCTTCACCTATAGTTAATAATACAATCGGAAATAGTGCTACTAGAAGTAGTGGTTTTTTAAGTAGTGCATTACAAACAGCAACAGGAGTGGCTGGTGGTATGATTTTAGGAAATATGTTAATGAGTGCATTTAATCATGTGAATAAACCAGAAGAAGAAATCTTTGATACGGTTAATAAATTCAATCAAGATGATAATGCAGAAAGACATTTTTTTGATAATCACACACAAAGTGATTTAGTGAATTATCAATCTGATGATATTATAGATTCTAACAAATATAATGAATGTACTGCAGAAGACTTCAGTAGCGATGTTGATGATGTGAATAATTTTGATACTGATGATGATAATTTCATTTAAAAAAATATTTTATAATCATATATTATTTGTTATCTATATCTATTAGTCTAAAATTTAAAAAAAATAAAGCCAGCATAAAATATTTTTTTGCTGACTTTAATTTTTTTTAAGAATATTTGCTGAGATATTCAGCAATTCCTTCGGAAGAAGCTTTAATGCCTTTTTCTCCCTTAGTCCAATTAGCAGGACACACTTCTCCAAATTGATTATGAAAATCTAATGCATCTACCATACGTATGGTTTCTTTAATGTTTCTACCAAATGGTAAATCATTAACAATTTGATGACGTATAATCCAATTAGAATCAATTAAAAATGTAGCTCTTAATGCTACACTTAATTTGGGATGTTCAATACCATAAGCTTTTTGAATATCGTGTTTTATATCAGAGATCATAGGGAAAAGAATTTTTCCAATACCACCATTTTTAGGTAATATGTTTTGCCATGCTTGATGAACAAAAACACTATCAATTGATACTCCTACAATCTTGACGTGTCTTTTTTCAAATTCTAAATAGAGTTGATTTAATTCAATGATTTCAGAAGGGCAAACGAAAGTAAAATCCATAGGCCAGAAAAATAATATGACAGATTGATTATTAGAATATTTTTTCAGATCAAAATCTTCAATAATTTTACCGTTGGATAAAACTGCTGGAGCGATAAAGTTTGGAGCAGTTTGTGTTACTAAAACCATATTTTCTCCTTAATTTTTATAATATTAAAAAAATATTTTTTAATTGTAAAAAATGTTAAAATATCATTTTTAGCTGAAACTTTACTAAAATGGAAAAAAATATGAAAAAAATTTTATCTTGGACAGATGTTTTATCACAAGAAAAAAAAAAGTATTTTATTGATATTATGCGATTTCTTAAAAAAGAACGTTTAAAAAAAACGATTTATCCTCAACAAAAAGATATATTTAACGCTTTTATTTTGACACATTTCAATGATATAAAAGTAGTGATTCTTGGACAAGACCCGTATTTTTCAAAAAATCAAGCACATGGTTTATCTTTTTCTGTTCCTAAATCTTATAATATACCACCTTCTTTACAGAATATATATAAAGAATTAAATAGTGATTTTAAAAAAAATGTTATTTTTAAACATGGATGTCTTGAAAGTTGGGCTAATCAAGGTGTTTTTTTATTAAATACTATTTTAACTGTTGAATCAGGTAAGCCAAAATCACATAATTCTATAGGATGGAACATTTTTACTGATACAGTAATTTCTAAGATTAATCAATATAGAAATTCTATTATTTTTTTATTGTGGGGAACTAATGCACAAAAAAAAGATATTTTTATTAATAAAAATAAGCATTATATATTAAGAGCGTCTCATCCCTCTCCTTTATCAGCATATAGAGGATTTTTAGGGTGTAAACATTTTTCATTAACTAATCAAATTTTATTAAATAATAGAAAAAAACCAATTGATTGGTTCGCAATTTAAAAAAATATTAATTTTTTTAATTAAAATTTAAATATCTCAATTTTTTATTATTAAAAAATTATTTTTTTGCAATTATTACAATAGCTTTTCTTAATAATACTTTATTAAAAGTAAATCCTTGTTTTTTAACAGAAATAATATGATTAGGTAATATATTTGAAGATGATTCTATCGCAATAGAAGTATGCAATTTAGAATTAAAAACTTCGTTTTTTTTGCCTTCAATTTTTAATCCGAATTTAGATAATATATTTAATAAAGATTGTAATGTAAGTTTAATACCTTCTATGAAAGGTTGATCTTTTTTTTTAAATGAGTTAGATGATATTATAATATCTTCTAAAGTTTCTATGATGGGAAAAATAGTTTTTAAGAATTTTTCTATTTCAGTTTCTTTTATAATATTTATTTGTTCTAAAGTATTTTTTTGTATGTTTTCTATTTTTGCTAATGTACGTAATTTAATATCATTAATTTTATTTTGGTTTTGAGATAATTGTAATTTTAATTCTTCTATTTTTTTATTTTGGCATATAATGATATCATTAATTTTTTCTTTATGATCTTCTATAATTGTTCTATTTTGATTCTTTTTATTATCCATAATATTTACCATTTTTTTATATGAATTATTAAATTATTATAAGGTTTATAATTAATCTTTCAAGGTTATTTATTATTAAAATACAACATACATTACGTTATTTTTTATTAGGAAGTTTTTTTTAATGAATCAATATTTTAGTTCTATTGGTATTATTGGTCGTCCACGTTATACAAGTGCATTAATAACACATAAAAAATTATATAAATGGTTAATAAAAAATGGTTATGAGGTTTTTGTTGAATCTTCTATTGCACAAGAACTAAAATTAGATAATCCTAAAACTGCTACATTAATTGAAATTGGGCAATCTTGTGATTTAGCTATTGTAATAGGAGGAGATGGTAATCTATTATGCGCAGCACGTATTTTATCGCTTTATGATATTAAAATTATTGGAATTAATAGAGGAAATTTGGGTTTTCTCACTGATTTAAATCCAGCAACTAGTTTAAAAAAATTATCAGAAGTATTATCTGGAAAATATTGTTTAGAAAATCGATTTTTATTAGATGTACAAATTTGTGAAAAAAAAATGATTTCTAAATCTAGTATAGCAATTAATGAAGTAGTTGTACATACAAAAAATTTGGCTCATATGATAGAATTTGAAGTTTATATTGATAATAAATTTTCTTTTTCTCAGAGAGCTGACGGTTTAATTATTTCAACTCCAACAGGTTCAACTGGATATTCGTTATCAGCTGGTGGACCAATTATTTCAACATCTTTAGATGCTATTCTTTTAGTACCAATGTTTCCACATACTTTATCTGCACGTCCATTAGTTATTCATAATGATAGTGTTATTTGTTTAAAATTTTCTAATATTGAAAGAAATTTAAAAATTAGTTGTGATAATCAAAACATTTTAACTATAAAGAAAAATGAACGTGTATTTATTCGTCGGAGTGGTTATTATTTAAATCTTATTCATCCTAAAAGTTATAACTATTTTAAAATATTAAATTCTAAATTAAATTGGTCTAAAAAATTTTTTTAGATATTTTTATAACTATTATTAAAACTATTTGTTTAAATAATGGATATTATGTGTTAATTATCAATATAAATGATTTTGGAGCTGGCGGGATTTGAACCCGCGTCCAAAATTTCTACGAATAAAGCACTACATGCTTAGTTTTTCTGCATTATATTTCATTATCTAATTTGGAAAAACACATTTTAGATATATAGCTTGTAATTTTTTTGTTCATGTCATCGTCAAGCTTGATAAACATGTTTTCTCTTTTTTTGACTTTCCTTTGTTCTCGTCCTAAGAGGGAGGCTGAGGAGGAAAGGCTTTAAAACAGTTTTTTAGGCTGCTAAAGCATAGTTATATTTATTATTTGCAGCTATTTTTTTTACGGTTTTTATCGAGGCAAACCGTTCCTCGGCATGCACTTTACTTTGTTGATAATTTTGTCGAATCCAAAAACAGCCCCTTTTAAATTAAGTATTGCAAAAAAAAATATTTTTGTCTATTAATTATTTTAAAGTTTTTTAAAAATAGTTTTTATAGTATAAGATTTTTTTAAATATATATATTGTATAATTTTACAAACAGGAATAAATATGAATATTATAAAAAAAATAAAGGATCAAATTAAAAATAATATTATTTTAATTTATATGAAAGGTACTCCAACGTCTCCTAGTTGTGGTTTTTCTGCTCAAGCGGTACAAGCTTTATCTGCGTGTGGTGAGAAATTTGCATATGTTGATGTTTTAGAAAATACAGATATTAGAAACGAATTGCCAAAATATGCTAATTGGCCTACTTTTCCTCAGTTATGGGTAGATGGTGAATTAATTGGAGGTTGTAGTATTATACTTGAAATGTTAGAAAATGGTGAGTTAAAAAAATTAATATCAGAAAAAGTAAAAAATAATAGAATTATATCCGAAGAATAATTAATATAAATAGAAAATATAATTAAAATAGTAAGATATGACATTATATAAAAGATTTTATTTTTCTAATCTGTTTTTATTAATGTCATATCTTTTTTTTATTGAATTATTTTGATATTTTTCATAAAAAAATATTTTTAGAAATACTATGTTTTCATGTTATGAATAGGCCATCCACCTAATCGTTTCCAACGATTAACTAATTCGCAAAAAAGATTAGCAGTTTGTAAAGTATCATATAGTGCTGAATGGGCTTGATTATTGTCAAATGATAATCCAATAGCTTTACAGGCTTTAGCTAATACTGTTTGTCCTACTACTAATCCACTTAAAGCTGCAGTATCAAATGTTACAAATGGATGAAAAGGGTTATTTTTTATATTTACTCTATGAATGGCAGCCATTAAAAAATTATGGTCAAAATTGGCATTATGAGCTACAACAATCCCTCGAGTGCATCTTTCTGTTTGAATGCCTTTATTAACTATATCAAATATAGATTGAATTGCTTTTTTCTCGCTAACTGCACCACGTAACGGATTAAATGGATCAATTTTATTAAAAGCTATTGCATCAGAATTTATTATTGAACCTTTAAATGGTTTTATATGAAAATGAAGTGTATTTTCTTTATGCAACCATCCTAAATTATCCATTTTTAGTGTAATCATAGCAATTTCTAATACTGCGTCAGTATTCGCATTAAATCCTGCTGTTTCAATGTCTATAACAACAGGATAAAATGTGCGAAATCTATTGCTTAATAGATTAAATGATTGAGTTGTAGACATCAAAATCTCATGTTTTAAAAAACTTTGTGTTTAATATAGTTAATTTGTTATATATTTTGATAATTTTATCTCAGTAACTTTTAAAAAAATGTACAATGATTCTTGTATAATATTAAATAATTGTACTATAATTTGTAAAAATATTTAATATTATAACATTAAGTTAATACTTAAAAGATATTGTATAATAATTTTTATTATAATGACATTGGAAAAATAAAATGAGTTACATTCTCCCTGCTTTGCCGTATTCATATGATGCATTAGAACCTTTTTTTGATGAACAAACTATGAAAATTCATCATACTAAGCATCATCAAAATTATATTAATAATACTAATACTATTTTAGAAAATACAACTTTTTCTTCATTATCTATTGAAGAATTAATTTCGATTTTAAATGAAATTATTTTAGACAATAAAAATGTATTACGTAATAATGCAGGTGGACATATCAATCATAGTTTTTTTTGGAAGGGTTTAAAAATTGGAAGTGTTTTAACACATGATTTTAAAAGAGAAATAGAAAAACAATTTGGAGATTTTGAGTCTTTTAAAGAACAATTTGAATCAGTAGCATTGAATCATTTTGGATCTGGATGGGTTTGGTTAGTGAACCAAAATGGTATTTTGTCAATAGTGTCTACTATTAATCAAGATAGTCCTCTTATGGGTAAAATAATATCTAAAACTTTTGGTAGTCCTATTATTGGATTAGATCTTTGGGAACATGCTTATTATTTAAAATATCAAAATAGAAGATTAGATTATATTAAATCTTTTTGGAACATTGTTAATTGGGAACGAGCATCAGATCTTTTACAGAAATAATTTTTTGATTGCAATGGTAATATTTATTTTTTAAAAAAAATTGATTTTTTTGTATGTTCCAATTTATTTTAAAAGAATTTTTTTTTAAAAAACATATAATAAAAATTATATGTTTTTTATATATTGAATCAAAATTTTATTTTTAAACGAAAGGATTTTTTTTGAATAATATCAAAATGATAGTAGGATTAGCTAATCCAAAAAAAGAATATCATAATACGCGTCATAATGTAGGTTCTTGGTATATTTACTCTTTAGTGAAATATTATTCACAGACTTTAAAAAGAGAAGATAAATTTTTAGGATTTACCACTTCTTTTAAAATAGAATCATATTATACTCGTTTTCTTATACCGAATATTTTTATGAATATTAATGGTCATTCAATTTTTAAAATGGCATCATTTTATCAAGTTCATTTAAATGAAATATTAATAGTACATGATGATTTAGAACTTGAACCTGGTTTAATAAAATTTAAATATAGTTATGGACATAATGGACATAATGGATTAAGGAATATTATTCATATTTTTAATAAAAAAACAAATTTTTCTCGTTTAAGGATTGGCATTGGTCGTCCAAAAGATAAGAGAAAAGTAGCTTCTTTTGTTTTATCTATCCCAATTCAAAAAGAAAAAATATTAATTCAAAACGCAATTATTAATGCTATAGAAAATAATTTTCTAAAAAATTTTTTAATAAGATAATAAAATAATACTTTTTTATTTTTTAAGGCATATAAATATGGGTTTTAAATGTGGTATCATAGGTTTACCTAATGTTGGAAAATCTACTTTATTTAATCTTTTAACTAAAAGCAATTCGGCAGTTGCTAACTTTCCATTTTGTACTATTAAACCAAATGTAGGAATTGTCCCTGTAGTTGATAAACGTATTGATCATTTAGCAAAAATTTTATCTCCTAAAAAAATTATCCATGCTGCTATAGAATTTATAGATATTGCAGGTTTAGTAAAAGGAGCTTCTCAAGGAGAAGGATTAGGTAATCAATTTTTAAACAATATACGTGAAACACATGCTATTGCACATGTTATTCGCTGTTTTAAAAATGATAATATTACTCATATTTATAATAAAATAGAACCTATTAGAGATATAGATATTATTAACACTGAACTCATATTATCTGATTTTGATTTATGTGAAAAAACAATATTACAATTACAAAAAAAAATAATATTGAAGAATAAAGATGCAGAAAAAAAAATATATGTTTTACAAAAATGTATGAATCATTTAAAAAATTTTCATATGTTAACAAATTTAGATTTGAATCAAGATGAAAAAAAAGTAATTAATTATTTAAATTTTTTAACTTTAAAACCCACTATGTATATTGCTAATGTTAATGAAGAAAAAGAATCAGATTATTTTTTAAACGAATTATATAAAAAAGCTAATAAAGAAAATGCTACAGTTGTTCCAATTTATGCTAATTTAGAATTAGATTTACTTAAAATGAATTATGAAGAACAAAACTCTTTTATGGAAGCATTTAATATTAAAATATTAAGCTTACAAAAAATTATTTCTTCTGGTTATCAGTTATTGAATTTAATAACTTTTTTCACTGCAGGTAAAAAAGAAATTCGAGCATGGCCAATTCTTAATGGAAGCACCAGTATTCAAGCTGCTCATAAAATACATAGTGATTTTAGTAAAGGTTTTATTAGAGCACAAATTATTAAATATGTAGATTTTATAAAATACAAAAGTGAATCTAAAATTAAAGAAATGGGAAAAATGAAAATAGAAGGTAAAGAATATTATATTCAAGATGGTGATATTATTCATTTTTTATTTAATATTTAAAAGTAATAAATGTACAAAATTTTACTTATTTTATTTTAGAGAGGAAATATTATTTTTTATCCTCTCTATATTATATTTATTTTTCTATTAAAAATTTTTTTAACTTTTGAAAATCAGGATTAATATTGTAAGATAATAGTGGTAAATGCATACGACTTTCTAATGCATCAGGCAATTCAAGTTGAGTATTTAAAATTTCTTCTACAGTGTTTTTAAATTTAGCGGGATGAGCTGTTCCTAAAAATAAACCAAATTCTTCTTTTTTTAACTGATTTTTTAATAATTGGTATGCTATTGCAGCATGAGGTTCAGATATATAGCCTAATTCAAATAATTCTTTTAATGCATTTTTTGTAGTAGAATCTGAAACACTGCCGAATCTTAATTCTTTTAAATTCCATTTTTTTCTATGAAATAATTCTTCAATTCGAGCCCAATTATTAGGTTGACTAATATCCATAGCATTAGAAATAGTAGAGATAGTTTTATTAGGATTCCATATTCCACTAGAGAGAAACCTTGGTACTGTATCATTAGCATTAGTACATGCTATAAATGCTTTAATTGGTAAACCTAAAGTTTTAGACAATAAACCAGCAGTTAAGTTTCCAAAATTACCACACGGAACTGCTATTACTAAATTTTTTCTTTGTTTTTCTGACATTAAAGAAAACGCTTCAAAATAGTAACAGATTTGTGCTAGTAATCTACTTATATTTATAGAATTAGCTGAGTTTAATCCTATTGATTCTTTAAGTTTTTTATCATTAAATGCTTCTTTAACTAGTTTTTGACAATCATCAAAACTACCATTAATTGATATAGTTTTTATATTTTGACCTAAAGTGCAAAACAATTTTTCTTGTAGAATGCTAATTTTTCCTTTTGGATATAAAATAATAACGCGGACATTTTTCATTTTATAGAATGCATGTGCTACTGCTGCACCTGTATCGCCTGATGTTGCAGTTAAAATAGTAACAGTTTCATGATTTCTATTCATTAACATTATCATTTGAGCCATAAAGCGTGCTCCAAAATCTTTAAACGCTAATGTGGGTCCGTGAAATAACTCTAAACAATCTATATTTTGTGTAATCTTTACTTTTAATGGATGTGTAAATGAAAAAGCTTTTTGAACATTTTTATATAGTTGTTTTTTAGATATTTCATGATGAATAAATTTAGAAAGTATTTCAGTACTTCTTGTAATAAAATCCATCTCTAATATTTTTAATAATTCAATAGGTTTGAAAACTGGTAATTTTACTGGAAAAAATAATCCTTGTTGTTGTCCTAACCCTAATTTTACAGCTGTTTCAAAATTCACTTCTTCTTGATTGTGTTTTAAGTTATAAAGTTGCATTTATTTATCCTATCTTTCTTACACCTTGTGAATCTAAAAAACAAATATGTACAAATCCAGTTTGATTTTGCAAATAATTTTTTTTTAACCATAAAGATATTTTTTGAGCTATAGAAATATTATCAGTAATAGAAAAAATAGTAGGTCCTGATCCAGATATACCAAAACTTATCGCTCCAATTTTTTTAATTTTTTCTTTTGCTTGTAAAAAATTAGGTAATAATTTAGTTCGATATGGTTCAGCTATTACATCTTGCATTAATCGTGCTGCTAAATCAGGTTGTTGACTATATAATGCATGAATAAAACCAGATAAATAACGACTGTTTTTAATACAAATTTCTTTTGTATATTTTTTTGGCAATATATTTCTAGCTGCTGAAGTAGAAACTTTAATTCCTGGCCAAGCAATTATCCAAAACCAATTTTTAAAATGGGGTATTTTTTGATTAATTATTTCTGAATCTTCTAGTATTAACTGTAATCCTCCAAAATAAGATGGTGCGACATTATCATAATGTATGCTTCCCGATATTTCACCTTCCATTTCTCCCATAAGAAGCAGTAATTCTTTTGAATTTAAAGGTTTATTAAACAATTCATTCATTGCAACTAAAGTAGCTACTATTGAACAAGCGCTAGATCCTAAGCCTGATCCAATAGGCATATTTTTTTCAAGTACAATAGATACTGAAATATTTTTTTTTATTACTCGAGAAAATCTTAACCAACATTTCCAAACAATATTTTGTTCAGTATCAGCAGGTAATTGATTAGAAAATATACCTTTATTAACTAATGTAAATTTTTTTGATAATTTTATTGTAACAAAATCACCCAATAAAGTGCCATCGATAGGTATAATTGCTGCACCTAAAATATCAAATCCCACTCCAACATTACCAATAGAAGCTGGTGCATAAATTTTAATCATTAATATGTCCTGACGTTTTTATGATAGTGTGCGTAATAAGTCGGCAAATACTCCAGATGCTGTTACGTCATTACCGGCACCATAACCTCTTAATACCAGAGGAATGGGTTGATAATAATTAGTATAAAATGCTAGTGCATTTTCACCATTTTTTACTTTATATAATGGATCATCGATATTCACTTCTTCTAATTTGATAAAAAATTTTTTACTGCTTTCTATAGTAGCAATAAATCTTAATACATTACCTTGGATTAGTGCTTTTTTAACTTTTCTTGAAAAACACGAGTCTAATTGTTTTAATTTTTCTAAAAACTCATCAACATTTTGATTTTTTTTAAATGTATTTGGTAATAATGCTTCAATATTAATATCTTTCAACTCAATATTATATCCAAATTCACGTGCAAGAATAAGCAATTTTCTAGCTACATCTAATCCAGATAAATCATCACATGGATTAGGTTCTGTAAAACCTAATTCTTTAGCTTCTCTAGTAGCTTCAGATAGTAAAATACCTTCTTCTAATCTTCCAAAAATAAAAGATAAAGAACCAGATAATATACCCTTAAAACGGATTAAAGTATCACCAGTTTGAAATAAATTTTTAATAGTTTCTATTACTGGTAATCCAGCTCCAACATTTGTTTCATAAAAAAATTTATTATTTGTTTCTAAAACAGCATGTCTTATTTTTTTATAATAATGTAATGTTCCAGTATTTGCTTTTTTATTTGAAGTAACTATATGAAAATTATTATAAAGAAAATCTATATATTTTTCTGATAACAATTGATCAGATGTACAATCTATAATTACTGAATTTGATAAATTGTTTGTTTTAATTACATCATCTAATATTTCAATATTGAATGATTTTGTAGATTCTTTGAAACTCTTTTTCCAATCAAATAGATTTTTTGTATTATCTAAATATAATATTTTTTTAGAATTAGCAATAACACGTATTTTAATTATTATATTTTTTTTATATAAATATTCTTTTTGTTTTAAGATTATATTAATTAAAGTGCTACCTACACCCCCTATGCCAATCAAAAAAACATGAATAATTTTTTTATTACTGAATAGTCTATCATGAACATTTTTAACGGCTTGTAAAATATTTTTTTGATCAATAACTAGAGAAATTGAATGTTCAGAAGAACCTTGTGAAATTGCAAGAATATTAATTTTTGATTGACCTAAAGTAGAAAAAATTTTTGATGCAATATTGCATTTTTTATTAATATCAGATCCTATTACTGAAAGAATCGATAAATTTTTTTTCATTGTAAAAGGATTTAATAATTTATTTTTTAATTCTAGTTGAAATTCTTTATTTAATAAATATAAGATTTGAGAAATATCATCTTCTGCAATACAAAACTTGATTGTATTTTTTGGAGATGATTGAGTAATCAGAAAGATATTAATATTTTTTCTGAAGAGTATAGCGAATATACGTGGAATAATATTTTTTAAATCTTGAATATAAGATCCAGATACATTACACATTGCTATATGTTTAATATATGTCACGCCTTTTAAAAATTGTTTTTTAGTGTCATCACTATTATTTTTTTTGCAAATTAAAGTTCCTTGGGCTTGAATATTATTAGTATTTTTAATCCAACAAGGAATATTAAATTGAGAAATTGGTTCAATAGTATGTGGATGCAATACCTTAGCTCCAAAATAAGCAAGTTCCATAGCTTCTTCATATGATATTGATTCTAATAAAAAAGGATTTGAGACTATTTTGGGATCGCAAGTTAATATGCCATCTACATCCGTCCAGATTTCACAACACTTTGCGTTTAAACAAACGGCTAATACTGCAGCAGAATAATCAGATCCATTTCTTCCTAATACTACTAATTCTTTATTTTGGTTACCTGCAATAAAACCAGGCATTAAAATAACGGTGTCTTTTTTTATTTTTAATTTTCTGATAAATTTTTTAGAATTATATATGTCAATAGTAGAATCTAAATAATTTTTTCCTATTGATATAAAATTTTTAACAGGATCAATAATAGTAACATTATAACCTTTTGATTTAAGAATGCTTTTCATTATTAATACTGATAGTATTTCTCCGCGAGAGATTATAATTGCACGAATATTATCTGGACATTGTTGTAACAATGTAATGCTGTATGTTATATCTTTTAATTTATTAAATTCTTTTTTGATGATATTTTCTATTTTTTGGTATAAAAAATTTTTTTCTATGTGTAATAAATTACGTATTAGTTCAATGAATATATTTTCTATAAGATTAATTGTTTCTAAACTATTTTTCTTTTTGATTATTTGTTCAACAATATTTACTAAATGATTAGTGATTTTAGCAGGAGCTGAAAGTACTACTGCGATTTGATCTTCTTTAATATTTTTTTTTATAATATTAGCTACAGATATAAATCTTTCTGCATTAGCTAGTGAAGTTCCGCCAAACTTTAATAATTTCATATTTTATAATTCCTTATAATTCTTTATATTGATGTCATAAAAAAACCCGCTTTAGGTATGAGCGGGTTTTTTTGTAAAGATCATCTGAGCCCACATCATGATTAGTTATAATAATTAGAATAGCTATTCTAGTGAAGTAGTGCAGAAGCTATGAATAGACATTAATATTTTTTATTCTATGAAATAAAAATTTTGTAATTATATAGAAAATATAACATAAATTATATTTTGATATAGATAGAATCTATTTTTTAATTACAAAAAAATTGCAAATAAATTTTATTATCTCAGTAATTTTTATAACATAACGATCATTATTACTGCAATAGTTAAAAAAAGAAATATTTTATTTTTAATTTTATATGAGTAGTTTATTTATTTAAAAAACTTTATATTTTTAATAAATGTAAGTATATTATTTAAAATTTTAATATATTTTCATTAAAACTAGAAATTTATTTAATATTATGAAACATGATATTCGTATTATTATTACTGAAAAAGAACTTAATATGCGTGTTCAAGAGTTAGGACAAGAAATTACTCATAAATATAAAGATAGTAAAAATAAAATGATATTAATTGCGTTATTACGTGGTTCTTTTATATTTATAGCAGATTTGTGTCGAAGAATTAAAATTGAGCATGAAGTAGATTTTATGACTACTTCTAGTTATGGTCGTGGAATAACATCCAGTGGAGATGTAAAAATTATTAAAGATTTAGATGAAGATATTTATAATAAAAATGTTTTAATTGTTGAAGATATTATTGATTCTGGAAAAACTTTGAGTAAAGTATTAGACATTTTAAAATTAAGACATCCAAAATCATTATCAATTTGTACACTTTTAGATAAACCAGAATGTCGTGAAGTAGATATTCATGTGGATTTTATAGGTTTTTCTATTTTAGAAAATTTTTTTATAGTGGGTTATGGTATTGATTATGCTCAATCTTATCGTTATTTGCCATATATAGGTAAAGTTGTCTTTAATACAAAATAAAATATTTATTTTAAAATTATTATGATTGATTTTTAATAGAGTTATATATATAAATAGTTATATATAATAATTTTGATAAAAACACAAAGAATTTTAGAATATTCATATTGTAATAATATTTAAATAATTTAGATAGTGATATTTTATGATTGTTAAAATTTTATATATTTTTAATATATTTTAATTAATATATTTATAGTGAAAAAAATAATTTTCATCTTAAAATAGAATAAAAAAATGTTATTTTTTTTAAAATATTACAAATATATTGAATTGAATTTATTTAAATATTTTATTTTATTGTATTTAGTATGAAATAAATATTTCAAATACAAAAAATATAATAATTTTTTTATGATGAATGAATCAGTTGTCTTTTAAATAAGATGTATTAAAAAATAAAAAAATTATAGTTTTTTAAATAATATATTTATTATTATTTTAATAATAAAAAAAATAATTATAAACAAAAAAATTATTTTAAAAATTAAAAAAAATTGAAAATAATACTTTGTATATTTAATATGATAAAATGATATTTTTAAAAAAATTAATAAAATGTTTATTTATACTAGGATTAAAATAAAATTCATAAGCTTTTATTTATGAGAAGATTATGAGAAGAGATACCCTGATTGATAATATAAATCAATTGAATATCCTTCTCTAAATTTTTTAATATGTTAGATTAACCAGTCATTTGTTTTTCTCTAATTTCTGCTAATGTTTTGCAGTCAATACAAAGATTAGCTGTTGGTCTGGCTTCTAAACGACGAATTCCAATTTCAATTCCACAAGAATCGCAATAACCAAAATCTTTTTCTTGAATTTTTTTTAAGGTAATTTCAATTTTTTTAATTAATTTTCGACTTCTATCGCGGTTGCGTAAATCTAAACTAAATTCTTCTTCTTGTGTTGCTCTATCAATAGGATCAGGAAAATTTGTAGCTTTATCTTGCATATATAGAAGAGTGTGACTAATTTCATCTTTTAATTGATTTCTCCAAGTTTTAAGAATTTTATCAAAGTGTAACATTTGGTTTTCATTCATATATTGTTCATCAATTTTTTTTTGATATGGTTTTAAACCTGCAATAGAAAGAACATTTAGAGATGATGTTTTTTTTTTATTTTCTGTTTCCATTTTTTTCTCTTATATAATTTTTTAAAAATTAAATATAAAATATATTTAAAAAAATACATAATCAATATTAATTGATAATTAGTTATTTTTATAATTAGTCTCAATTTTATAAATATAATTTTATGTTGAATTTTTCTAAAAAGACATAATTATAATAAATTATGTTAACATAAACTATAACTAAATATATTTTTTATATATTTTAATATTAAATAAGAATGCATTAGAATCAAACATTATAATTATAAAGTTATAAACTATCTAGGATTTTTAAAATGATACTTAATGATATTAAAAAATTTGCTTTAGGAATTGAATACAATGGAAGTTCGTATCATGGATGGCAAATGCAAAAAAACGTATCTAGTATTCAAGAAGAAGTTGAAAGAGCTTTATCTAAAATAGCTAATCACAAAATTAATATTGTTTGTGCAGGAAGAACTGATGCTGGTGTACATAGTATAGGTCAAGTGGTACACTTTTATACAACAGCTAAAAGAAAAAAAATATCTTGGTTAATTGGAACAAATCGTTATTTGTCTCGAGATATTTCTGTAAAATGGGTTCAAGAAGTTCCAGGGAATTTCCATTCACGTTATAGTGCAATTGCACGTTCTTATCGTTATATAATATATAACAATGATGTTCGTTCAGTTTTTTTTCCAAATAAATTATATTTTGTACATAAAAAATTAAATGAAAAAAAAATGTTTTCTGAAGCTCAATGTTTATTAGGAGAACATGATTTTACATCTTTTAGATCAATAGGTTGTCAATCTTTTTCTTCTTGGAGAAAAATTATAAAATTGAATATTTTTCGTTCTAATAATTTTATAATTATTGATATTAAAGCGAATTCTTTTTTATATCATATGGTAAGAAATATTGTTGGTTCGCTAATAGAAGTTGGAGCTAATAAAAAAAAAGAATTTTGGATTCAAGAATTGTTAACAAAACAAAATAGAAATTATGCTGCTGCAACTGCTCCAGCTCGAGGTTTATATTTATCATCTATAGAGTATCCTTTACATTTTAATATACCAAGACCAAAGCATACTGCTATATTATTTTTTTAATATAAAAAATACAAATTAAATATTTATTTTATGTTTTTTAGACAAAAGTATTAAATTAAATACAAGTATTAAAAATCATATATAAAGGAACTGTTAATGCATAATATTAAAAAAAAAAAATATTCATAAAAGTATTTTTTTCTGTTTTATTATTAATTCTTTTTTATGGATTTTATTTATATGTTAAAATCAATCAATTAATTAATGGAAAAATATGGAATTTCTCAAATTCAATATACGGTCGTATAGTAAATTTAGAACCAGGTAATAATGCATATTCTCAAACAGAAATATTAAATATTTTAAAAGATACTATGTATAGAAAAGTAGATTGTGTAATGTTACCGGGAGAATATAGTGTAAAAAATAATGTCATAGAATTTATAAGACGTTCTTTTGATTTTCCTGATATAAAAGAAGGAGAATTTTATACACAATTATTATTTGAGAATAATCTTCTCAAAGAGATTAAAAATCTTGAAAATGATCGCCATTTTAGTTTTTTTCGTTTAGAACCTAAATTGATTTCTATATTATCATCTCCTCAAGGAGAAAAACGTATTTTTGTTTCTCGTGATAAATTTCCAAAAATGTTAGTTAAAACACTTTTATCTGTTGAGGATAAACATTTTTATGAACATGATGGTATTCATATATCTTCTATAATAAGAGCTTGTTTAGCTAATATAACAGCTGGTCGTGCGATTCAAGGTGGAAGTACGCTTACTCAGCAATTAGTAAAAAACTTGTTTTTAACAAATACACGTTCAGTTTTAAGAAAAATTAATGAAATATATATGGCATTAATTTTAGATTGTTTTTATACCAAAGATCGTATTTTAGAATTATATTGTAATGAAGTGTATTTAGGTCAAGATGGTGATGAACAAATTCGAGGATTTCCATTAGCAAGTATTTATTATTTTGGATGTCCAATAAATGAATTAACTTTAGATCAATATTCATTATTAGTCGGAATGGTAAAAGGACCATCTTTATATAATCCTTGGAATCATCCTATTTCTGCTTTAAAAAGAAGAAATTTAGTTTTATTATCATTATATAATCAAGAGTATATCACAAAAAAAAATTATCAAGATTTATCTAAAAAATCTTTAAATATTCAACCTAAAGGTAATATTTTTTCACCTCATCCTGCTTTTATACAATTAGTATCTGAAGAATTTAAAAAAAAAATAAAATATCCAATTGAGCATTTTTCAGGTATAAAAATTTTTACAACTTTTGATTCTATTTCACAAAATGCATTAGAAAAGGCTGTTGAAATTGGTGTGCCTATATTAAAGAAAAAAAAACAATTAAAAGATTTAGAAACAGCGATGATAGTTATAGATAAATTTACAGGTGAAGTGCAAGCACTCGTTGGAAGTGCTACACCAAAGTTTCATGGTTATAACCGAGTATTAAATGCTCGTCGTTCAATTGGTTCATTGTCTAAACCAATAACTTATTTAACTGCTTTGTCACAACCTAATAAATACCATTTAAATACTTGGATTTCTGATCGTCCAATTGCAATTAAATTAGATAATGGAGAATATTGGATTCCAAAAAATAATAATTTTTATTTTAGTGGAAAAGTTATGTTATTAGATGCATTAATTCATTCAATTAATATTCCTACGGTTAATCTGAGTGTAGATATAGGTTTCGAAAAGTTAGTTGATCATTGGTTAAAATTAGGTATATCTAAAAATCATATTTCTCTTTTTCCATCAATATCTTTAGGAGCTATTAATTTAACACCTATTGAAATAGCTCAAGTATTTCAGGTTATTGCAAATAGTGGTGATAAATCGTCATTATCTTCATTGAGATCAGTTATATCAGATAATGGTCAAGTATTTTATCAAACTTTGCCCCAATTAGAACATGTAGAATCTGCTGAAGCTTCTTATTTAACATTATATGCTATGCAACAAGTAGTAAATAATGGTACAGCGAAATCGTTAGGAAAAAATTTTAAAGAATTTTCTTTAGCGGGAAAAACTGGAACTACAAATAATTTGATTGATAATTGGTTTGTAGGAATTGATGGCAAACAAGTAGTTATTACATGGATAGGAAGAGATAATAATGAAACAACTAAATTATATAGTGCTTCTGGAGCAATGAAAATTTATGAAAGATATTTACAATATAAAAAACCAAAACCATTAGTATTAATACCGCCAAAAAACATTAATATGTTTTATGTTGATACATTAGGAAGATTATTTTGTAAAAAAGATCATCAACATCATCGAATAATACCAATATGGAATTTAAAAAATAAAAAAATTTGTGATGCTGATACAGAATTAGAATATTATTCAATAGATAAGAAAAAAAATATTTTATCTTGGTTTAAAAGTTTATTTTAAAAAATATCTTTTTAAGATTATAATCTTATATTTTTTTAGATATTAAATTATATATATATATTTATTATAACACATAATAAATGAATAAAATAAAGAATATCTTTATTATAAATTTAAAAAATTTAAATATGAGAATTTATAGTATGTTAATTAAATTTTTCAATAAAATATTTAGCAATCGCAATAATCGTATACTAAAAAAATTTAAAAAAATAGTATATTCTATTAATCAATTAGAAAAAGATTTTGAAAAATTATCAGATAAAAAATTACAATTACAAACAGATATATTACGATTAAGATTAAAAAAAGGAGAAACTTTAGATAATATATTACCTGAAGCTTTTGCTACAGTTCGAGAGGCAAGTAAACGCGTTTTTAATATGAGACATTTTGATGTACAAATATTAGGAGGTATTGTTTTAAATAAACAATGTGTTGCGGAAATGCGAACAGGTGAAGGAAAAACCTTAACTTCTACACTACCAGCTTATTTAAATGCATTAACTGGAAAAGGTGTACACATAGTAACTATGAATGATTATTTAGCTCGTAGAGATGCCGAACAAAATACTCCTTTATTTAAATTTCTTGGTTTGAAAGTAGGTTTAAATCTATCAGATATGTCTGCTAGTTTAAAAAGAGATGCTTATTTATCTGATATTACATATGGTACTAACAATGAATATGGATTTGATTATTTGCGTGATAATATGGTTTTCTTTCCTGAAGAAAGAGTACAAAGAGAATTAAATTATGCATTAGTAGATGAAGTTGATTCTATTTTAATAGATGAAGCTAGAACACCTTTAATTATTTCGGGACCTGCAGAAGATAGTTCTGAGCTATATCAGGAAATTAATACAATTGTTCCTCATCTAATTGCTCAAACAAAAGAAGATTCAGATATGTTTCATGGGATAGGTCATTTTGTTGTTGATGAGAAATCAAAACAAGTACATTTAACAGAACGAGGATTAATTACAGTTGAAAATTTTTTATTTGATAAAAAATTAATGAAAATAGGAGAATCATTATATTCATCTAATAATATTATATTAATGCATCATGTTTTAGCTGCACTACGTGCTCACAAATTATTTATGCGTAATGTTGATTATCTTGTAAAAGATAATAATGTAATCATCGTAGATGAACATACTGGTCGTGCTGTTCCTGGACGGAGATGGTCAGATGGATTACATCAAGCAATAGAAGCTAAAGAAAATGTGCCTATTAAAAATGAAAATCAAACTTTAGCATCAATAACATTCCAAAATTATTTTCGTTTATATAAGAAAATAGCAGGTATGACAGGAACAGCTGAAACTGAATCTTTTGAATTCAATACTATTTATAATCTTGATACAATTGTAATACCTACAAATAAAAAAATGATACGAAAAGATTTACCTGATTTAGTATTTATTACTGAAAAAGAAAAAAATAATGCTATTATTAAAGATATAAAAAGATGCTTTTCTTTAAAACAACCTGTATTAGTAGGTACAGTTTCTATTGAAAAATCAGAAATTATCTCTAGGGAATTATTAAAATTAAATATTCATCATAATGTTTTAAATGCTAAATTTCATGCTAAAGAAGCAGAGATTATAGCACAAGCAGGAAAATCTAATTCTATTACTATTGCTACTAATATGGCTGGTCGAGGTACAGATATAGTTCTTGGTGGTAATTTAGAGGTGCAATTAAATAAAAATAAAAAACTTTCACTACAAGAGCTTGAAAATATTAAAAGAAAATGGCAGAGAGAACATGATTTTGTTATTTCTATTGGGGGATTACATATCATTGGCACAGAACGTCATGAATCACGGCGTATTGATAATCAGTTAAGAGGTCGGTCTGGTCGTCAAGGAGATAGTGGTTCGTCTCGTTTTTATCTTTCTATGGAAGATCCATTAATGCGCATTTTTGCATCTGATAAAATTATAAATATGATGAAAAAATTAGGATTATCTTTTAATGAATCTATTGAACATCCATGGATAACTAAAGCTATAGAAAATGCACAAAAAAAAGTAGAAAATCGTAATTTTGATATTAGAAAACAATTATTAGAATATGATGATGTCATTAATCAACAACGTCGTGTTATTTACGCTCAACGTAATAAATTAATTGATAGTAAAGATATAAAAATTATGATACATGATATTTTTGAAGATGTTTTAAAAAAAAATATTTCTGTATATATACCAAATAATACTTCTAAAGAAAAATGGAAGATTATTGAATTAGAAAATATATTAAACACTAATTTTCATTTAAAAATAAATATTTTAGAGTGGTTGAATATACAACCTAATTTAAATGATATAGAGTTGGTGATAAAAATAATTGATATTGCACAAAAACAATATGAAAAAAAAGAAACAATCATTGGTTTAAATAATATGCGTATCATAGAAAAAACTATTATGTTACAAACATTAGATACGCTTTGGAAAGAACATTTATCAGCAATAGAATATTTAAGACAAGGCATTCATTTAAGAGGTTATGCACAAAAAGATCCTAAACAGGAATATAAAAGAGAATCTTTTAATATGTTTTCGAACATGTTAGAATTATTAAAAAATGAAGTAGTATTATTTTTGAGTAAAATTGATTTATTTCATGCAAAAAAATATCTTTATCCAAGTAAATATTTTAAAGATTTTTTAGATAATATAAAAATTAGTCGAAATGCAATATGTATTTGTGGTTCAGGTAAAAAATATAAGCATTGTCATGGAAGATTGTAAAATAATATATCTGTAATCATTTTTATTTTAAATTAGTAAAAAAATTATATTTTTGTAAAATATAATTATATAACTTAACTATTATTAAAAATAAAATAAAAAGTAATTTTTGATTTTTAAATAATTATTTTTATATTATATCATAAAGTACATATGTAATTTTAAGTTTTCTAATTTTTTATCTTTAAAATAACAACATCATAAATTCTACTAAAAATTTTCAAAATTATCAAAATACAAATAATTTTTTAAAAATGATTATGATATTAAATATACTTAATATCAATAAAATTTTGTTAGATAATTTTTTTTAATTATATTTTTTTTTTGATGTTGTTTTGATAAATATAAATAAAATAAATTCAAATAATTAACATATAATTGAATTTTTCTATAGTTATAATTATTAAAAATAATATCATCAGAAATAGATATTCTTTTTTTTCTAGTAGTTTGTAATGCAATAATTTTTTTTGCTTCTAAAATATTAATATTATCTCTTTTAATAATACGTGTAATTTGTTTTTTAACAGGTGCATCTACTAAAAGGATTCTATTAGCTTGTTTTTCTAAATTTTTTTCAATAAGTAACGGAACGACCCATAAACACCAATGTGATTTTATATTGTATATTTGATTTTTGGTTTCTTGATAAATTTTAGGATGTAATAAATTTTCTAACCATAAACGATCATTTTTATTATTTAAAATATGTTTTCTAAGTAAATATCGATTAATTGAATTATTTACATTTAATACTTTTTTACCAATTTTTTTTTTAATAGAATATACTACTTTTAAATTACGTTCTACAATATTTTTTGCAATCACATCAGTATCAATAATATTGACACCTATTTTTTTAAAACAATTAGAGACAGTAGTTTTTCCACTACCAATACCTCCAGTAAGTGCTACAATATAAGTCATAATATATTAATTTTGTAATATTTTATATTAGAATACAGATGATAATTTTATATGTATTAAAAAAGATATTAAATTAGGTTTTAAAGATTTTTAAATCTTAATAAAATATTTTACGTTAAAAATGTTAGTATAAGTGAATTTTATAGATTATTTTCTCTTAAAAATATTTTCTGATCTTTAGTCAGAAACGCTTTTTATTTAAGATATATAAATATAATAAGTATTTTTGCAATAGTGAAAGTTTGATAAAAATTTAAAATATTAACAGATATTTATAAATATTTTTTTAAAAATTGTAAAGATTTTATAAGTAGACTTTTTGATAACATATTAAATTGTTTAATTATCTTAATAAAATATCTAATGAAGATTATTTAAAAGCTAAAAAGATTATTTTATGATTTTTTAAATAAGATACAACATTTATATTTAATATTAATGATTTAAATAGTTATTTTAGATATTTTATATCTTTTTAAAAAATAAACAATTATTTTTTAGATAAAATTATTTATAGAACATATTGTTACTAAAGAAATAAGTATAGAATAGATGTTTTCTACATCTAATACAGTTGAATTCAAAATTAGTTTTAGGTAAGTATATACTACTATATATAATATATTGATAAAACTGATATTTGTTATTTTTATTGTTCAGATATAATAACATATCTAAATAAAGTTATTCATAAGATAAATTAATTATTTGTAATAGAACATCTACTACATCTAGGCACATGTCGAAATGATTTTAAGAAAAGACTGATTTTATTATTGTTTATGTTCAAGAAAATTTAATCTTTAAATAAAGAATACACAGGGAAATAATAAAAGCAATATCTAAAATATATCTACTATTTTATAGTATTAATTTGGTTTCTGTAACATAACGCTATTTTAATAAAATTTAAGAATATTCTATATCTAAAAAGAATTTAAAATATCTTTTCTGAGAAAAATTTATAATATTATTATACATGACTTCAAGAAAAATCAGTTTTTTTATATTAATATTGACGTCTCAATATTGAAGCAAAATCATTAAAAATAAATTTATAAGATAGAATTTATACAGGTTAATAAACAAGAAAATTATATTTTTAATATTTTTAAAATTGGATGAATATTTTTAGAAAATATTTTATATTTTAAGCATCAATAACATTAACTATATTTATATATAATTAATTTTATTGGTGTTTTTTAGATTAAAATAATTTAAATGTAAAACACATATAATGTATAAGGAATTTATACCATGTCAGAAAATTTATATCATGACGTGGATCCAATTGAAACTAATGATTGGGTGCAAGCTATTGAATCTGTTATCCGTGAAGAAGGTTATGAAAGAGCTCATTTTTTAATAGAACAAATATTAAAAAAATCTAAGATAAACAAAGTAAAATTTTTTAGATTATTTTTTACTAGTGATTATATTAATACTATTTGTAGTAACGATGAATATGAATATCCTGGCAATCTTATTTTAGAAAAACGTATACGTGCAGCAATTCGGTGGAATGCTATCATGATGGTATTACGTGCATCAAAAAAAAATTTAGAATTAGGTGGCCATTTATCATCTTTTCAATCGTCTGCAACAATATATGAAGTATGTTTTAATCATTTTTTTCAATCTAGTAATTGTGAAAATGGAGGGGATTTAGTTTATTTTCAAGGTCATATTTCTCCTGGAATTTACGCTCGTGCTTTTTTAGAAGGACGATTATCAAAAGAACAACTAGATAATTTTAGACAAGAAGTTGATGGAAAAGGTTTATCATCTTATCCCCATCCTAAATTAATGCCAAATTTTTGGCAATTTCCTACTGTATCAATGGGTTTAGGACCTATTTGTGCTATATATCAAGCAAGGTTTTTAAAATATTTAAAACATCGTCAGTTAAAAAATACTGAACGACAAACAGTTTATGCTTTTTTAGGTGATGGTGAGATGGATGAACCAGAATCCAAAGGGGCTATTTCTATAGCAGTACGTGAAAAATTAGATAATTTAATATTTATTATTAATTGCAATTTACAAAGATTAGATGGACCTGTAGTTGGTAATGGGAAAATTATAAATGAATTAGAAAGTTTTTTTTACGGTGCTGGATGGAAAGTAATAAAAGTAATCTGGGGAAGTAATTGGGATATTTTATTTAAAAAAGACACCACAGGTAAATTAATTCAATTAATGAATGAAACTGTTGATGGTGACTATCAGACTTTTAAATCTAGAAATGGAGCATATGTTCGTAAATATTTTTTTGGAAGATATAAAGAAACATATGAATTAGTAAAAGATATGACTGATGAAGAAATATGGCAATTAAATAGAGGAGGACACGACCCTAAAAAAATATTTAATGCTTTAAAACAAGCTAAAGAGACACAAAATAAACCAACAGTTATTTTAGCACATACTGTGAAAGGTTATGGCATGGGAATTGCCGCAGAAGGCCAAAATATTGCTCACCAAATAAAAAAAATAAATTTAGAAGGAATAATGTATATTCGAGATCGTTTTAATATTCCTATATCTAATAATGATATTAATAAGTTACCATATATTACTTTTAAAAAAAATTCTAAAGAATATTCTTATATACATGCTCAACGAAGAAAACTAGGTGGTTATGTTCCTTATCGTTTATCTAAATTCACTAAAAAAATAGTTATTCCAGAATTAACAGAATTTAAAGTATTGTTAGAAGAACAAAAAAAAGAAATTTCTACAACTATAGCTTTTATTCGTATTTTAAATATTATTTTAAAAAATAATTCCTTAAAAAATTTAATAGTACCAATAATTGCTGATGAAGCACGTACATTTGGAATGGAAGGTTTATTTCGTAAAATAGGCATTTATAGTCCTCATGGTCAAAAATATATTCCTCAAGATCAAGGACAATTAGCATATTATAAAGAAGAACAAAAAGGGCAAATTTTACAAGAAGGAATTAATGAATTAGGTGCAGCTTCATCTTGGTTAGCTGCAGCGACTTCTTATAGTACTAATAATTTTCCTATGATTCCATTTTATATTTATTATTCAATATTTGGTTTTCAAAGAATAGGAGATTTATTTTGGGCAGCTGGAGATCAACAAGCAAGAGGGTTTTTGATTGGAGGAACTTCTGGAAGAACCACTTTAAATGGTGAGGGATTACAACATGAAGATGGTCATAGTCATATACAATCTTTGACTATTCCTAATTGTATATCTTATGATCCTGCATTTTCTTATGAAATTGCTGTAATTATACAAGATGGATTAAAACGAATGTATGGGCCTAGTCAAGAAAACATATATTATTATATTACTACTATTAATGAAAATTTTTATATGCCAGCTATGCCTATAGGTGCAGAAGAAGGTATTTGTAAAGGTATTTATAAATTAAAAACTTTATATAGTACTACTGAATTAAAAATTCAATTAATAGGATCTGGTGCAATTTTGCATTCTGTTTGTGCAGCTGCAGAAATTTTATATAGAGATTATTCTATTACAATAGATATATATAGTGTAACTTCTTTTACAGAATTAGCTAGAAATGGACAAGATTGTGAACGATGGAATATGTTACATCCTAATGAAAAAAATAAAATAGCATATGTTAAAACAGTAATGAACACATATCCGACTGTCGCAGCAACTGATTATATGAAATTGTATGCTGAACAAATTCGTCATTATATTCCTTCAAAAGAATATCATGTTTTAGGAACAGATGGTTTTGGTCGTTCAGACAGTCGTGATAAATTACGTATTCATTTTGAAGTAAGTGTACATTACATAGTTATAGCTGCTTTAAATTTGTTAGCTAAAATAAAACAGATTAAGATAAAGGTAGTAGAAGATGCGATTATTAAATTTAACATTAATCCTGATAAAATTAATCCGCGTTTAGCTTAAGAGGTGTCACACTAGTGGATATAGAAGTAAAAGTTCCTGATATTGGCTTAGATGAGTTAGAAGTAACGGAGATACTTGTTCATATTAATGAATATGTTGCATTAGAACAAGGTTTAATTACTGTAGAAGGAGATAAAACTTCTATGGAAATACCGTCTCCTATTTCAGGTATTGTAAAAAAAATTCATATAAAAATTGGTGATAAAGTAAAAACTGATTCTTGTATAATGATATTTAAGGTGGATAGTTTAACTACTCCTTTATCTGAAATAGACAATAATAAAATAGATGATAATCATCATCTAGAAAAAAGTGTTTCATACAATCCAAAATATTCAGATTTTCCAAAAAATGTTAAAAAAGATAATATTTTTCATGCAACTCCAGTGATCAGACGTTTAGCTAGAAATTTAAATATTAATTTATGTGAAGTGGTAGGAACAGGTCCTAAAAAACGTATTTTAAAAGAAGATTTAGAACTATATAAAAACACTCTTGTTACACAAAATAATCAAAATCATTTAAATATTGTTAATGAATCTGAAATAAAAGAGTTAAAGTTAAGTAACATGCAAAAAACAGTGGGTTATAATCTTCATCAAAATTGGATTAATATACCTCATGTTACACAATTTGATGAAGTAAATGTTACTTTATTAGAAGAATTTCGTAAAAAATATAATAATACAAGAAAAATACAAAAAAAAATAGGTAATAATATTACTATGTTAATTTTTGTGATTAAAGTAGTATCATATGCATTAGAAAAATTTCCTATTTTCAATAGTTTTTTAACTGCACATAATAAAAAAATTATTTTAAAAAAATATATTAATATTGGCATAGCTGTAGATATTGATAATGAGTTGTATGTACCTGTATTAAAAGATACTAATAAAAAAAATGTTAAGCAATTATCCAATGAGTTAAGATTACTTTTAGAAAAAGCAAAAAATAAACAATTACATGCTACAGATATGACAGATGGATGTTTTACAATCTCTAATTTAGGAGGTATTGGAGGCAGTTGGTTTTCTCCAATAATTAATGCTCCTGAAGTTGCTATTCTTGGGGTATCTAAAATTCAGACAAAACCATTATGGGACGGAAAACAATTTATTCCATCTTTAATGTTACCTCTATCTTTATCTTATGATCATCGTGTAATTAATGGAGCTATTGCAGCTCGATTTCTTACATTTATTGGAAAAATATTATCTGATATACATTTTTTGATTATGTAATTTTCATATTTGTTTTATTAAAATGTTTTTTAATTCAAATATACTATACGTGAGGTTGTAATGAATGAAAAAATTCATGCTCAAGTAGTAATTATTGGATCTGGACCTGCAGGGTATTCTGCAGCTTTTCGTTGTGCAGATTTAGGTTTAGATACTGTTTTAATAGAGCGTTATAATAAATTAGGAGGAGTGTGTTTAAATGTGGGTTGTATTCCTTCAAAAACGTTATTACATATAGCTAAAGTTATTAAAGAAGCAAAAGAATTATATGAATCCGGTGTTATTTTTAATACACCAGTAATCGATATTAAAAAAATAAAAATTTGGAAAGAAAAAATTATTAATAAATTAACTCATGGTTTATCTCAGATGAGAGATAAAAGAAAAATAAGAATTTTTCAAGGAGATGCTATTTTCAATACTGATAAAAGTATTTATGTGAATAATAAAGAAGATAAATTAACTATTTTTTTTGATTATGCTGTTATTGCAACAGGTTCTAAACCCACAAAAATTCCTTCAATACCATATAACGATACGAGGATTTGGGATTCAAGTGATGCTTTATCATTAAAAAATATACCAAATCGTTTTTTGATTATAGGTGCAGGTATTATTGGTTTAGAAATGGCAACAATATATAGCGCATTAGGTTCAAATGTTGATATTATTGATCGATTTAATCATTTTCTTCCTGCAGTAGATGAAGATATTTCTAACGCATATATCAAATCTATTAATAAAAGATTTAATTTAATGCTAAATACTCATATAGAAAAAATTAAATTAGAACAATCTAGTCTGATTGTAAACATAGTACGAGATGGTGTTGATCAAAAAAATATATTTTATGATAATATCTTAGTTGCTGTAGGAAGAACTCCTAATATTGACAAATTAGGTTTAGATAAAATTGGACTAAAAATTAATAATTTTGGTTTTATTGAAGTGAATAATCAATTGCAAACAAATATACCTTATATTTATGCGGTAGGTGATGTAACTGGTTTTCCTATGTTAGCTCATAAAGGTGTTCATGAAGGGCGTATTGCAGCTGAAGTTATTTCTGGTCAAAAGCATTATTTTGAACCAACAGTTATTCCATCAATAGCATATACTGAACCTGAAGTTGCTTGGGTTGGATTAAATGAAAAACAAGCTAAAAAAGAAAATATAGATTATTCTGTCTCTACTTTTCCCTGGAATGCATCAGGAAGAGCTATGGCTTCAAATTGTACTATGGGTTTAACAAAATTACTTTTTAATAAAAGAAATAATAAAATTATTGGAGGATCTATTATAGGAACAAATGCTGGTGAATTAATTGGAGAAGTAGGACTTGCTATTGAAATGGGGTGCGATGCTGAAGATATTGCATTAACTATTCATGCTCATCCTACTTTATATGAATCCATTGGTTTATCTGCAGAAATTTTTCAAGGAACAGCAACAGATGTATTAAATGTTAACAGATAGTGAGATATGTTTCTAAAGAAAAAAAGATTATAGAAATATCATTTCTATAATCTTTTTGTTGTTTAAAAAAAATTTTATTTTTAACAATTGATTTTTGAAAGATTTTTAATTGTATTTTTATGGATTAAATCTGATTTTGATATATTTCTACCATAATATATTTCTCGCATCTCTCTTAATAGTAGATTAACAACATGAGAGTATTTTTCTTTTTCTAAATCTTCTAAATGAATGTTAAATAAATAATTTTTTAAATTAAAATCTTTTAATAGCATTCGAGTATGAAAAATATTTTCTTGATACATATTTACATCAAACATTTCATAAGTTGATTTTATATGATGAGACATAAAATTTTGAATAGAACTAATTTTATGATCAATAAAATGTTTTTTACCATTAATATCTCGAGTAAACCCTCTTATACGATATTCAATAGTGACAATATCTGATTCTAATTGATGTATAAGATAATTTAGTGCATTGAGAGGTGATATAACACCACATGTTGAAACTTCAATATCAGCTCGAAAAGTACAAATTCCATTTTGAGGATGACTTTCTGGATATGTATGCACACAAATATGACTTTTATCTAAATGAGCAATTACAGAAGATGATGTAAATGTATTATTTAAAATATTGATTTTTTTTGTATTTTTCCTCATCGGTTCTTCTGATACTGAAATCGTTACACTGGCTCCCTGAGGTTCATAATCTTGATGAAATATATTTAAAATATTAGCACCAATAATTGAGCAGGTTTTTTTTAAAATATTAGTTAACCGAATGGAATTATACTGTTCATCAATATAAGAAATATAACTATTACGCGAATCATCAGTATTTGCATAGCAAATATCATAGATACAAAAACTTAGGCTTTTAGTTAAATTATTAAAGCCATATAATTTTAGTTTTTGCAATTTAATCATTCTCCTATAAAAGGATTTTAATTTTTATTTAATTCATTTATAATATATTGAGGTAAATAAAAACTACTAATATGAATTTTAGCATTATAGTAATTAAAATTTAATTTTGTATTATTAATAGATAATTGTATGTCTTGTATATTTTTTTTACGTAATTTTATATTATCTGTACCCCATGCAAACATCATAATTCCTCCATAATAAGTAGGAATAGCAGCTTGATAAAATTGTGTGTCATAAAAAATATTTTTTAAATGTTTATAAGTAAGAATAGTTTCATCTTTTTGAAGAAAAAAAACACCATTTTGTGCTACAAAAAGACCGTTTTTATTGAGGCATCGTTTACAGTTCCAATAAAATTCTAATGAGAATAAATTTTTTCCATAATTGATAGGATCTGTAGAATCAGATATTATTAAATCAAATGTTTCTTTTGTTTCACGTATAAAATTCAAACCATCATCAATTATTAATTTTAAACGTAAATCTTGATAAGCATTATAACTATGATTTGGAAAATATTTTTGGCATAAGTTAATTATAGTATGATCAATTTCTACCATAGTAATATTTTTAATATCTTTATGTCGGCATACTTCTCGAAGTATTCCTCCGTCACCTCCTCCTATGATTAGTACATTTTTTACTAAACCATGAGAAAATATAGGAACATGAGTCAGCATTTCATGATATATAAATTCATCATGTTCAGTTGTTTGTACAATGCCATCTATTACCATGATTTTCCCAAATCTAGAATTTTTAAAAATGATTACTTCATGATATTCAGTTTTTTTTTTATATAGTATTTCTTGAATTATGAAATATTGCCCGAAATGATTATATAATTTTTCATGCCATGTTTTTGCGTGAGCCATGGTTATATTTATACATCCTATTATAATATATAATTAATTTGATTATTTTGGGAGTAATGAAACAATTATGAATACTATTAATATGAATACTATCAAATAGTAGATTGTATTTTTAGAATTTAAAAAATAAGAAGGATAATAATTTTTATCAAAAATTAAGTTTTAAAAAGTATTTTTTATATTATAATATTAATTGAATATTTTTACATAATACATCTTATAAAAAATTGTATGAGTTAAGATTATCAAAAATATTAATAGAATACTAATTTTTATTAAATAGATTAAATAATATTTATATTTTAATTAAGTTTTCTAAGATATATTTTACAAATCTAAAAGAATGTAGAGATGCAATAGATATATTTTGTTTAAAATTAAATATAGCATTTTCATTTGATAAGTCTGATATAGATTTGACGACTATTAATGGAATATCAAACTTATAGCAAACTTGAGCTATTGCTGCTGACTCCATATCTACAGCTATCGCTGTAGGAAACTTGTTTTTTAAAATATTGATATCAGAATTATTATTAATAAATGAATCACCACTAACAATCAGTCCTTGTTTCAATGTTAATGTATTATTAAAATAATCTTCGTAAAAATATTTATATATTTTTTTGTTAATTATAAATTGTTTTGGATATTCAGGTATTTGTCCATATGAATAACCAAAATTTGTTAAATCTACATCATAATAACAAATGTTTTTAGGAAGAATAATATCTCCAATTTTTAATGATGCTGATAAGCTTCCAGCAGAACCACTATTAATAATAATATCTGGTTGATATAAATTAATAAGAAGCATAGTTGATATGCTTGCAGAAACTTTTCCAATTCCTGATTGTATTAAAAAAATATTACTTTTTTTAAATTTTCCAATATTAATTTGATAATCTTGAATTATTTTCGTTTTAAATGGATTTATAATTTTTGTAAATATTTTAATTTCTTCTTGTAAAGCACCAATAATTCCGATTTTCATTTTAATAAAGTATATAATTAATTATAAAAAATTGTGTATTATCAATTAATATATCTTGTTGATTATTAAATACTAAATGATGAACCACAACCACATGTATTTTTTGCATTAGGATTGAATACTATAAATTTAGAACCTTCTAAATTTTCTAGATAATCTATTTTTCCACCATACAAATATTGTAAACTAATAGGATCAATAATTAATGAAACACCTGATTGTGTAATTATAATATCATCATCATTTTTTGATGAATCGAAAATAAATTGATATTGAAATCCGCTGCATCCTCCACCATTTATATAAATTCTTAATTTTAAATTATGATTATTTTTTATTTTAATGATTTTTTGTAATTTTTGAATTGCTTTTTCTGTAAGTTGTAACGAATTTTCAGAAAATTTTTTCATATTTATTATGTTCTCAAAATATTTAAAAATATTTAAATATAAATTTTTTTATTTATTTTCAATGATATATTAAATATTTATTTAATTATTAGAAATTTGTTTTGTATAACAAAAGATCCTGGCGCCGATATATGATCTAGTCTTTATTGGCGCAGGTTATTAAAATGATAATATTATTAATCAGCATTGAATTCAATATTTTTTAAAAATATTCATCGTTATACAAAATTTAATCTGATTTTTTGCGAAGAAAAGATGGAATATCTAAATATTCTGCTTCTTTATTAATTTTATCTTCTGAATGTTTTATTTCTTTTTTTATAATTTTTTTATCTATTTTAGATGGAGAAACATTTAAATATTGATAACGATAATCCATTAGTACTTCTCTAGAAGATTTGTTTTTCATATGATTAAGATCTGAATGTTTTTCCATACCAATACCTGTAGCAACAACTGTGACACGTAAAGTATCATTCATATCAGGATCTAAAGAAGTACCTATGACCACCGTTGCATTATCTGAAGCAAATGATCGAATAGTATTTCCTACTGTTTCAAATTCATCTAACTTTAAATCAAAACCAGCAGTAATATTTACTAAAACACCTCTAGCACCTGATAAATCTATATCTTCTAATAAAGGACTAGATATAGCTATTTCTGCAGCTTCTTCCGCACGATTATCTCCAGAAGATATTCCAGTTCCCATCATAGCATATCCCATTTCAACCATAACGGTACGTACATCAGCAAAGTCTACATTCATTAATCCAGGTCTTGTTATTAATTCAGCAATACCTTGTACTGCACCTTTTAATACATTATTAGCGGCACTAAAAGCATCAAGTAAAGAGATCCCTCGATTAAGAACTTTTAATAATTTATCATTAGGAATAGTAATTAAAGAATCTACATATTTTGATAATTCAATTACACCCTGTTCTGCTACAATCATTCTTTTTTTTCCTTCAAAATTAAAAGGTTTAGTTACGACTGCTACAGTCAAAATTCCTAATTCTTTTGCTATTTCTGCTACAACAGGAGCTGCCCCAGTACCAGTTCCACCTCCCATACCAGCTGCGATAAATACCATATCAGAACCATCTAAAGCAGATTTTAATAATTCTTTATCTTCTTCTGCTGATGTACGTCCGATTTCAGGATTAGCTCCAGCCCCTAATCCTTTAGTAACATTATTACCTATTTGTATTGTTTGTCCTACTTCTATTTTTCTTAATGCTTGTGCATCTGTATTAATTGCAAAAAATTCTACTCCTTCAATGCGTTCTCTAACCATATGTTCTACTGCATTTCCACCACCACCTCCAACTCCAATCACTTTAATAATCGCATTATTACTTAATTCTGTAGGTTCAAACATGATGTTTTTCCATTATATATCTATATTTTATTTTATAAATTTTTGAGTATGCTATATTTTAAAATTCTGTTTGAATCCAATCATTAATTTTTTTAAAAACTCTGTCAATAAAAGAATTGTCTCGTTTTTTCTCATCAGCATTTATGTAACATTCTTTAGCATAATGTAACAAACCTGCTGCTGTTGCATAATGTGGTTCAATGATATTTTCTATTAATCCAGAAAGATGTAAAGGTTTAGCAAGTCTTACTTTTTTATGAAAAATTTTTTCTGCACACTCAGTTAAACATGTAATATTTGATCCACCTCCTGTAAGAACGATACCACTTAATAATTCATATTTTTTTCCTCTTTGATAAAGTTGTTTTTGCATATTAAGAATAGAATCTTTTATTAAAGATAGTAGTTCAACATATCTTGATTCAATAACTTCTATTAATGCATCTTGTTGTAAAGTGTCTGTAAAATTATTATTGATATTAGAAAAATCAATATTTTTTGAAGATCCTAAAGATGATTTAATTGCAGATCCATATTTAATTTTTATAATTTCTGCATCATGATGAGAGGTTCTAAAAGCATAAGCAATATCACTAGTAACAATATTTCCTGCATATGGAATAACTTGACTATGTTGTATAGCACCATCAATATAAATATTAAAATCTATTGTCCCTCCCCCTATATCAATCATACATACACCGAGTTTACATTCTTCTTCAGTTAAAACAGCTTTACTTGAAGCTAAACCTGAGAAAATAACTTGATCTACTTGTAAATCACATTTTTCTACAGCTTTAACAATGTTTTTTATTGTATTTTTATGGCAAGTAATTAAATGGACTGTGACTTGCATGCGTATTCCAGATAGTCCTAATGGATTTTTTATGCCAGATTGTTGATCAATAGAATATTCTTGTGGTATTACATGTAAGATGTGATGTTCATTTAAAATTTGAACAGATTTTGCAATATGTATAGCATTTTCTAGATCTTCTTGTGTCACTTCGTCTGTAAGTGGAACAATTCCTATTTCATTTTGACAATTGATATATTCATTAGATAAAGATAAATATACAGAAGTAATATGACAATCTGCCATTTTTTCAGCTTGATTAATAGATTCTTGTATGCATGTAATAATTGCATCTAAATTATTAATTTTTCCTTTATCTATCCCCTTAGATACACAAGTTCCAAATCCAATAATTTTAATTTTTTCATCTATTAATATTTCTCCTACTAAAGTTACTACTTTATTAGTACCAATTTCTAATCCAACTACTAATTTTTTATCTTGTGATATGATCATTATTCCCTGACCTATACTTTTTTTAGTTTTTTTTAAAAAAAACTATTTTTTAATATTCATACTATGTTTAATTGATAAATTGTATTTTTATAATTATATGAAATGTATAAAATTAAGATAAAAATATTTTAAAAATCATGTTTGATGTTATATAGATTTTATCTATTTTAAATTTTTATTATTCATATTTAAAATTGATAATACTAATTCATCAAATGATATCCCAAATGCTTTTGCAGCAATAGGAGTTAAACTTCTATTTGTCATGCCGGGTATAGTATTAATTTCTAATAACCAAAATCGATTTTTATGATCTAATATGAAATCAATTCTTCCACAACCACTACATCCTAATGTTTTCCAAGCAATCATCGCTATTTTTTTTATTTTTTTTTCTTGAATTATATTTAATCCACTTGGACATGAATATTTAGTAGAAGAAGATATATATTTCGCATGGTAGTCATAAAATGAATTTTTAGTAGAAATATGAATAGGAGGTAAAACTTCTTCTCCTAAAATAGATACAGTATATTCTTGTCCTTTAATAAATTTTTCAATTAGAATATGATCATCATAATTAAATGCTATCTTGATAGAATCATAAAGTTGTTCAATAGAAGAAATTACTGTTATGCCAATACTTGAACCTTGTTGATTAGGTTTAATTAAAACTGGCAATCCTAATTGTAATATTTTTTTTTTTATGCGAGAATATAAACAATCAATATTTTTTTTTTTTGAAATATAAATATCAGGTGCTATTAAAAGACCACAAGATTTCCATAATAATTTAGTTCTAAACTTATCTATAGAGATTGAAGAAGCCATAATTCCACTACCTGTGTAAGGTATATTTAAATATTGAAGAACCCCTTGTATACTACCATCTTCTCCACCTTTTCCATGTAATGAAATATATGCTGTATCAAATCCTTTTTCTCTTAATTCCATAATAGAATTATCACGAATATCAATTGGATAAGCATTTAATTTTGATTTTAATAAACTGTTTAGAATAGCATATCCTGATTTAATAGAAATTTTTCTTTCGGGAGATGTGCCACCTAATAAAACTGCTATTTTTTTGTTCATTTTATCACTTTTTTATTTTTGAAATAAATATTTTTTTATTATTTGATCTATATTTCCTGCTCCCTGTATTAAAATAATATCATTACCAGTTAATCTAGGAATAAGCGTATCTAATATTAGATTATTATCAGTAATAAAATTAACATATTTTTTTTTGTATTTTTTAATTTCATTGTAAAGTGAAAAACTATCTGCTCCAAGAATATATTTTTCATTTGCAGAATATACATTTAATATTAATAATACATCGACTTGAGATAAAATTTTAACAAAATCATAATATAAATTATGAGTTCTTGTATATCTATGAGGTTGAAATATCATTATTAAATTCTTATTGGGCCATCCAGTTCTTATTGTATTGATAGTTTCTAATAATTCTGTCGGATGATGTCCATAGTCATCTATCAACATAGTTTTTTGATTATTGATAATGTTTTTTTGAATTAAATATTTTCCTAAGAATTCAAATCTTCTGGATGTACCTTGAAAATTTTTTAAAGACGAAATTATATTACAATGTGTTATTTTTTCGTTAAGGGCTAGAGCAACAGCAGCTGTTGCATTTAATGCATTATGTTTTCCAGGAATATTTAATGTTATATTTAATTTAATTTGATTTTTTATGATTATTTGAAAACTCCCAATAAAAGCATCTTGCTTATAAGAACAGATGCAAAAATCGGCATTTTTATTAAATCCATATGTAAGTATTTTGCATTTAATATTTGGTAATATATCACAAATAGCATCATTATCTATACATACAATGGCTGTTCCATCTAATGAAATTTTTTGTAAAAAAGTTAAAAATGTTTGTTTTAATTTTATAAAATTATTATCATAATGATTCATATGATCAGATTCAATATTAGTAATAATTCCTATTTTAGGATTTAAATATAAAAATGAAGCATCACTTTCATCAGCTTCTACAATAAAATAACGAGAATGTCCTAATCTTGCATGAGAGCTAATTGATTTTATTAAGCCACCGTTAATTATTGTTGGATCTAGATTATTTTCAATAAAAATATCTGTAATCATTGAAGTAGTAGTAGTTTTACCATGTGTGCCAGAAATTGCAATGCCATATTTAAATTTCATTAATATTTCAAGCATTTCTGCTCTTAATAATATAGGAATATTGTTTTTTTTAGCATAAATAATTTCTTGATTATGTGATAAAATAGCGCTAGATTTAATAATAAAATCAATATTTTGAATATTTTTTTCGGAATGTTGAAAATATATTTTTGCTCCTAAATCAATTAATTTTTTTGTCATACTGTTTTTCAGTAGATCAGAACCACTAATTTTATGTCCTAGTTTTAGTAAAATTAAAGCAATTCCTGACATACCTGAACCGCTGATACCAATGAAATGAATATTTTTATTATTTTTATCAGTGATGAAAAAATTTATATCTTTTATATTTTTTATATGCATATTTTGATCTTTTATTAATTTAATTTATTTATATAAAATCTATATTTTTTTTAGACATCTTATTAATGATATTAAAAATATTTTTTGTTGCATTTCGCATACCTAAAGAAAAAGCTTTTTCTGCCATAATTAATAGTGTTTTTCTATTTAATGAATTTAGTATGTTTACTATTAATAAAGTATTAAAATTAGATTGATCAATTATTTTAGCAGCTCCAATTGCTTCTAATTCTTCTGCATTTCGATGTTGTTGTTTGTCTTTATGCGGATAAGGTATAAATATAGCAGCTAATCCTACTATAGTTATTTCACTTACGGTTAAAGCTCCAGAACGACTAATAATTATATCAGCCCATTCATATGCAGAGGCAATATTTTCAATAAAACAAGTAATAAAACATTTACTTAATCCAAATTTTTTATATTTTTTTTTTGTTTTTTCTAATTCATTATTACCTGTTTGATGCCAAATAATACATTTTTCTTTTAATAAGGCAAATGCTTCTGGTAAAACACGATTGAGAATAGATGCTCCTTGGCTGCCTCCAAGAACTAGTATTCTTAAAAATCCTTGTCTATTTTGAAAACGTTTAATAGGGATAGGAATTTTGATAATACTTTCGCAAACTGGATTACCTACTGCGATTGCATTTTTTAATGTTCCTGGGTGCGCTTGTATATTTTTTGTAGATATTTTAGAAAGCCAACGATTAGTCATACCTGCTATTTTATTTTGTTCATGTATAATCAGTGGGGTATTGGAATGCCAAGCAGCTATCCCTCCTGGACCTGATACATAACCTCCCATCCCTAATACAATATCTGGAGCCCAATTTTTTATTATTTTTTTTATATTATAATAAGAACGCAATATATATATTGGTGAATAAAATAAATTTTTTAAATTAGCATTACGTAATCCTTTAATTCTTATAAAATGCATTTTAATACCATATTTTGGTACAATTTTAGATTCTATACTATTTTTAGTACCTATCCAGTTTACATGCCATCCCTTTTTAATTAAATAACGTGCTATAGTTAATCCTGGAAAAACATGACCACCGCTTCCACCAGCCATAATTATTATTTTTTTTGCAATCATTTAGATCCTCTAGGAAAAGCTTGTAATGTTTTTAACTTTAGTTCGAAATCAATTCTTAATAAAAAAAAAATAGCTATTGAATTTATTATTAAACTAGAACCTCCATAACTAACAAATGGTAAGGTTAATCCTTTAGTAGGTAAAAGACCAGTAGCTGCTCCAACATTAATAAATGTTTGAAAGTTAAACCAAATACCAATTGAAGAGGCTAAAAATCCTGAGAAAATTTGGTTCTTTTCTAGAGATTTTTGTCCAATATATAAAGCTCGAAAAGAAATTATAAAAATAATTAATAATATAAAAATTGAACCAATACAACCTAATTCTTCACCGATAATAGAAAATATAAAATCGCTATGTGCATCCGGTAAATAATTTAACTTTTGTATTGAATTACCTAATCCTTCTCCTAAAAAATTACCTCTACCTAATGCGATTAATGATTGTGTTAATTGATATCCATTACCGAATGGGTCTTCCCAAGGATTCCAAAAAGATAAAATTCTTTTAATACGATACGGTTCTAGCAATATTAATAGAAAAATTATCAATATACTTAGAGTAATAATAAATAAAAATTGTTTTATTTTTACTCCTGATAGAAATAAAACTGATAAAGTAGTGAAAATAATAACAATTACAGCCCCTAAATCAGGCTCTGATAAAAGAAGAATTGACTCTATAATTACGATACTAATAGGTTTTAAAAAACCCCAAATATAATTTTTTACTTCGTGATGTTTTCTTGACAAGTAACTAGATATATAACAAAAAGAAGAAACTTTGCATATTTCAGATGGTTGTATATGTAAAAAACCTATATTGATCCATCGAAAAGATCCATGTATTGAATGACCAACTATTAATACAAAAAAGAGTAATAATATTGATGTAATAAGTATAAAACTACTATTTTTTTCCCAAAAAATAATGGGTGTACGTAAAAAAATAAAAGACAATAAAAATATTAAAAAAAAATAAAATACTTCTCTTTTAATAAAAAAAAATGAATTATGATACATACTTTGACTAATAGGAATAGATGTAGAAATCACCATAATGAATCCGATAGACATTAAAATTAATGTCAACCATAATAATATACGGTCATATAGTATTATATAAGATTTTTTTTTATTATATTTTTCTTCAATGTTTTTCTTATTTTTTATTTTTTTTTTTTCTTTCATCAAGTTATTTCCTTGGTTAACTTTACAAAAAGATTGCCTCTCTCTTCAAAATTAGTAAATTGATCTAAACTGCTACATCCAGGAGATAAAAGAACAGTATCACCTGATTTAACTCTTGTAGAAATTAATGTCATTGCTTTTTTTAAATCTTCTACATAAATAGATTTTTTTTTACATATTCTTGAAATTTTTATTCCATCTTTTCCAAAACAGTAAATTTTTATTTTTTTTTTATTGAAATATATTTTTAATGCATTAAAATCACCAGATTTACTATCTCCACCTAATAATAAATGTATTGTGCCTTTTTTTTTTGTTACAGAATCAAGAGCAACTTGTGTACTGTTTACATTAGTAGATTTAGAATCATTAATCCAATCGATACCGTTTTTGCTTTGTATTGTTTGAAAACGATGTGGTAAATTTGAAAAATTTTTAAGTGTATGTATTGTATATTTTCTAGAAAATTTCATTGCATCTGCAATAGCAATAGAGACTAATACATTATGATAATTATGATAACCAGATAATAATAGTTCAGAACTATTTAATATTTTTTTATTTTTATGATAAAAAAGAAAAGAAGCATTATTTTTTTTAATATAGTAATCACTGTCTTTTTTTCCAAAACTAATGTAGTGTTGATTATTTTTATAAAAAATATCGTTTAATTTATCATATGCATTCATAATACAAATATCTGCTTTATGATAAATAGATAATTTAGTTTTTTTGTATTGTTCAAAACCTTTTGGATATCGATTTATATGATCTTTATGAATATTTAGAATTACAGCTATTTTTGCTTTTAAATTAAATGTATTTTCTAGTTGAAAACTAGATAATTCTATTATGTATAAATCTGTATTTTTATCAAGTAAGTTTAGTACAGGATACCCAATATTACCACCTAGTAAAGCATTGCAACCAGAATTTTTTGCAATTTTTGTAATCATTGTAGCAACAGTACTTTTTCCATTAGTTCCCGTAATAGCAATAATTGGAGAAGATATTTCTCTAACAAATAATTCAATATCACTAATAATTTCAATTCCTAATGAACGTGCTTGTATTAAGATTGGTCTAAAAGAAGAAATACCTGGACTAATAATAATTAAATCTGATTCTAAAATCCATTTATGTTCTAAACTGCCAAGACTATATTCGATATTTTTAGGTATTTTTATAAAAAATATAGGATTTTTAGATTCATCGATAATTTTGGGTTTTATTCCTTGTTTTAAAAAAAAATGAATACAAGATATCCCTGTTAATCCTATACCTAAAATTAATATTTTTTTACCAAAATAATTATATACCATTAACGTACCACCTTTAAGGAAAGAAGTCCTATTAATAAAAATATAAACGAGATGATCCAAAATCGTACAATAATTAAATTTTCTGATATTCCTTTTTCTTCATAATGATGGTGAATAGGTGCCATTTTGAAGATTCTTTTTTTTCTAATTTTAAATGATATAATTTGTAATATTACAGATATTGTTTCACATACAAAAACACCGCCTAGGATAATTAATAATAATTCTTGATGTAATAAAATAGCTATTATTCCTAAGGAACCGCCTAATGATAATGATCCAACATCTCCCATAAATATTTTAGCTGGATAACTGTTAAACCATAAAAAACCTAAACTTGATCCAATAATTGCTGTACATAATATCGCTAATTCACTTGAGTTTTTTATATAAAAAATATTTAAAAAAGTAGAATTATTTATGTTATCGCTCAATAAAGATATTAATGCTAAACCAGATGTTAAAAAAATAATTGGCATAATAGCTAATCCATCTAATCCATCTGTTATGTTCACTGAATTACTAGTACCAACGATTACAAAGTAAGCAAGAAAAATAAATAAATAATTTGTTTCAAAAGTATTTTTTATATAAAAAGGAATGATTAATTTTTTTAAGGAAATATCTTGAGTATTGATTATCATGATATATATTAAAAATAAGGCAAAAATAGACATCCAAAAATATTTCCATAATAATTTTAATCCTTGACTATTTTGATGTTTAATTTTTTTATAGTCATCAATTAAACCAATAATTCCATATCCTATCAAAATACTTATAACAAACCAAATATTGATATTTGATAAATTACAATATAGTATTGTTGAAAAAAATATAGAAAAAATAATAAAAATGCCACCCATAGTAGGTGTGTTTTTTTTTGAGTAATGTGTTTTCGGACCGTTATGACGTATAATTTGAAATTTTTGATATTTTTTTAAAAAACGAATAAAATATGATCCAATATATAAATTAATAAAAAAAGATGTCAGTAAACTAAAGATCATACGATATGCAACATGAGAAATAATATTTTCATTGAAAGTGAAGTATTTATTTAAGAAAATTAACATTTTTTTTACTCTCTTGAATAAGATTTTCTACTACTTCTTCCATTTTTGTATTACGAGATCCTTTGATAAGTATTGTAATTTTTATTTTTTGTAAAAAAAAATTTTTTAGATATTTATTTAAATCTTGTTTATCAAGAAAATGTTTGCCATTACGAAAAATTTTTGTAACTTCATAACTAATATTTCCAATACTCAAAATTTTATTAATTTGAGATAAATTAGCAGCATTTCCTATCATTCTATGATATAAAAGACTTTTTTCTCCTAATTCAGACATATCTCCGATAACTAATATTTTATAACCAGGCATTTTTTCCAATACTTTTATTGCTGTAATCATAGATGCAACATTAGAGTTATAGGTATCATCAATTAAAATTTTATTAGAACTTAAGATGATAGATTCTAATCGTTTTGATATAATAGGAGTATCTGATAGTCCTAGTTTAATTATTTTTAGCGGTATTTTGAGAGCAAAAGAAAGAGCACTAGCAGCTAATGCATTCGAAACATTTTGATAACCTAAAAAAGGTAGAGAAATATTTATTTCTCCATTCGGAGTATGCATTATAAAAGATGTTCCGTATATGTTGATATTAATATGACTAGAAAAAAAATTACTATTCTTTTTTTTTTTAATAGAGAAGTAAAGAATATGATGATTGTGAATTTTTTTTTTCCATTTTGAAAGATGATGACTATCTAAATTAATAATTACTATACCATTAGATTTCAAACCAGAAAAAATTTCGGATTTAGCTTGAGATACACCTAATAATGATTTAAAACCTTGCAAATGAGAATATTGAATATTATTAATTAATATAATTTCTGGTTGACTTATTTTACTAATGTAAGCAATTTCACCTAATTTGTTAGCTCCTAATTCAATTACACCATATTTATGTGATTGGTTTAATTGTAAGAGAGTAATAGGAACACCAATATTATTATTTAAATTACCAATAGTAGAAATTGTATTACCATACTTTCTGAGTATAGATGCTGTCATTTCTTTCACTGTAGTCTTTCCACAAGAACCAGTAATTGCTAATATTTTAGCATTTGTTTTTTTGCGAATCCAAGCGGCAATTTGACCTAAGGCAAGAGATGTATTTTTTACACAAATATATGAAATATGATATTTGATATTTTTTTGTGTCATTATAGCAGAACAACCCTTTTTGATTGCATCTTGAATAAAAATATGTGCATCAAAATTACGACCTATTAAAGCAATAAACAGGCAACCAGGTATGATTTTTTTAGTATCAATGACAATTTCATTTATAAATAAATCTTTTTTTCCATATAGTTTTCCATTAGTAATAGAAGCGAGTGTTTTTAAAGATACAGAAATCATATATGTTTTTCCAATAAATTTAATATTGTTTGTTGATCTGAATAAATAATAGATCTATTATGAAAAATTTGTTTATTTTCATGTCCTTTTCCAGCTACAAAAATTATATGATTGTTTTTTGCTTTGAAATAAGCATAAGATATTGCTTTTTTCCTATTTGGAATAACAAATATTTTATTTTTTTTTTTACAACCACTTAAAATGTTTTTAATAATATTTCTTTCTTTTTCATTTCTTGGATTATCATTAGTAATAATTACTTGATTAGACATTTTTTCCGCAATAGCTCCCATAATTGAACGTTTAGTGATATCTTTTTCTCCTCCACATCCAAATATACACCATATATATTTTTTATAGTGTAATTTAATAGCATTTAGTGTTTTTTTTAAGGCATCAGGTGTATGTGCATAATCGACGATAAAAATTGGTTTATTATTTTTAGTAAATATTTGCATGCGACCATTTATAGGTTGTATGTTTTTACAAAGAGTTACAATATCTGATAAATTATGTCCAATTTCTAAAAGAGCAGCTAAAGATAATAAAAGATTTGTTACATTGAAATCTCCGATTAAACAAGATGATATTTCACTATCCCCCCAACTAGATTCAAATTTAATATTAACATAGTTATTATAATATTTAATATGAGTAGCATTTAACCATTTTTTAGCATATTTTTTTTGAGTAGGATTTTTAATGGTCACAGCTACTGTATAACAATTAAATAATTTTTTTAACCATTTTTGACCATATTGGTCATCAGCGTTCAATATAATTTTTTGTACTTTGTGTTTGCTAAATAATAACCATTTTGCTGATGCATATTTTTCCATATTTTCATGGTAATCTAAATGATCTTGTGTTAGATTTGTAAATATTGCAATATAAAAAGGAATAGATTTTACGCGATTTTGTATTAAACCATGTGAAGATACTTCCATAGTAACTAACTTAGTTTTTTTTTTGTATACTTTTGATAAAAACGAATGAATAAAAATAGGAGAAGATGTGGTATTTTTTGTTGGATATAGATGATTATGAAAACCATTACCTAAAGTTCCCATAGTTGCTGTTTTTTGTCCTAAAAGATGATTTAATTGATTAATTAATTGTATTACAGTAGTTTTTCCATTAGTTCCAGTGACACCAATAATTTTTAATTTTTTTTCTGGTTCGTGATAAAATCGACTTGCTAATATAGATATATTCTTAGATAAATCAAGAAATTTTATTATAGGAATATTATAAATATATTCACATATTCCATGTTCTTCTTTTATTTTAGTTTCATATAGTATAGCTGCTGCTTTTTTTTTAATAGCTTGAAAAATAAAATTACGTCCATCTTTTTTCGTGCCTGAAATAGCTAAAAATAATTCTCCTTTATTTATAGTTCTGCTATCTGTATTTAAATTAGAAATATTTTTTTTTGGAATATATTTTAACCATGGGGATAATAAATATTTTAAGCAAGTTTGATTCATTAATTTCCTTTTCATGCAGTTGTTTTAAATTTTTTTATTTAATAAATTATCAGGTTTAATATTCATTTTTTTTAATATTAATTGCATAATTTTTCTAAATACTGGAGCAGAAACTGCGCCTCCATAATATTTTTTTCCTTGTGGATTATCTATAATGACAACTAATGAAAACATTGGATTACTAACTGGAGAAATTCCTGCAGTATAAGCTATATATTTTTTGATATATTGTCCATTTATTCCTAATTTTTTCGCGGTTCCTGTTTTAATAGCAATACGATATCCTTTAATTGCAGCTTGTACCCCCCCTCCACCTGGTTTTGCAACATTTTCCATCATATTCATTACTTTATCAACATATTCTTGAGGAAAAATTCTTACTCCCGGAACAGGTTTATTCACTTTCAGAATAGAAAGAGGTCGGTATATTCCACCACTACCAATAGTAGCGTATAATCGTGTGAGTTGAAGAGGAGTTACCATGAGTCCATAACCAAAAGAAAAAGTAGCTTTTTCTAAATTAGACAAATTTTTTTTTTTAGGCAGTAATCCATTTTTTTCCCCAATTAATCCTAATTGAGTTGGTTGTCCTAATCCAAAATTAATATAGCTATTAATTAATTTTATAGTAGGTATGGACAATGCTATTTTTGATATTCCTACATTGCTTGATTTTTGCAAAATTCCAGTTATACTAAGTTTTTCGTTATAAGTAACATCTTGAATTTTATGTTTTTTAATAAAAAATGGCTTTGTTTGAATAATAGAATTTTCTTTGATGACGCCTAATCTTAATGCTTCCATAATGACTATAGGTTTTACTGTTGAGCCAGGTTCAAACATATCTGTAATTGCTCTATTACGGATATTTTTTTTAACTGCATATTGTATATTATTAGGATTATATGATGGGCAATTTGCCATTGCTAATATTTCTCCAGTTTTAATATTTATTAAAATAGCAGTTCCAGAATCAGCATTATTTTTTATAACTGCTTCATACAATTTATGATATACAATAGTTTGTAGTTTTTGATCAATACTTAATGTCAAGTTATTTGATTTATTTTTTTGAATTAAAGATATATTTTCAATAACATGACCTTTGTTATCTTTTTGTATTTTTCTTTTTCCTGGTTTTCCTATTAAAAGTGTATTAAAGCTTTTTTCTATTCCTTCAATTCCTATACCATCTATATTTGTTATACCTACAAGTTGAGCAGCAATTCTTCCAGAAGGATAATATCTTTTCGATTCTTGTAATAAAAATATGCCGGGTAAATGTAATTGTTGAATATATTCTCCAATATTAGGAGTTATTTGGCGTGCTAAATAGATGAATTTAGATTGTTTGTGATGCTGAATTCGTAAAAATATAGTTTTTAATGGAATAGAAAGAACTTTGGATAAAGCTTTCCAGCGTTGATTATTCAGAATATTACCACTATTAATAATTTCTGATGGATTTGCGCAAATTGCATTAACTGATACAGTTACAGCTAATGGATATCCTCTACGATCATTGATAATACCTCTTGTATTAAGTAAAGATTCTATTCTTGATGTTCTCAGATCACCTGCTAGTATTAATTTGTCTGAATTAATAATTTGTAAAAATATGACACGAAAAATTAAAATTAGAAAAGATAGAATAATAAAAATATATAATATAAAAAAACGCCAATTTAAATAAATATTTTTTTTTATGGTTTGCTCTTTAAAAGAAATTATTTTGTCTTTCTTGTACATTTTTTACATAATATCCATTAATTAAATGTTTTATTAAAAAAATATTATTTTTTTAAATTGTAGAATGATTCGATAAAGCATTTTTTTCAATAATTAAATTTCTCCAATCATCATTCTTTTTTTTTTTTTGAATTAAAAGTTCTTCTTCTTGACTAATTAATAAACGAGTTTCGTATACTGTGATAATAATAAAACTAGCAGATAATATTATTATGAATAATAATATTAAATGCATTTGAGTGTATAAAATAAAATCATTTTTAATAATTTTAAATAAATCATAACGTTGAATCTTCATTTTATTGTTTTATTTCCGCTATTCTAAGTATTGAACTTCGTGCTCTAGGATTATAATTGATTTCTTTTTGACTCGGTAATATACGATTGATCATCTGCAATTTACATATTTTTAATTTTTTTAATTGTTTTTCTGTAATAGGCATTCCATATGGAACAATGGCTTTTTTACTATTATATGTGATAAATTTTTTTGCTATTCTATCTTCTAAAGAATGAAAACTAATAATTAATATACGTCCTCCAGGCTTTAATATTTTTAAAGTACTATCTAAAGCTTTTTTTATTTCTTCTAATTCTTGATTAATATAAATTCTAATAGCTTGAAAACTTTTTCTTGCTGGATGTTTAAAAGGATGTTTTATTGGTATAGCTTTTTTTATAATATTTGCTAATTCTAAAGTACTTGTTATTTTTTTTATATTACTAAAATATTTAATCGCATGAGCGATTTTTTTTGCAAAACGTTCTTCTCCAAAAGTTTTTAATACAAAAGCAATTTCTTTAGTATTGCTATAAAACAACCAATCTGCAGCAGAAATTCCAGATTGAGGGTTCATTCTCATGTCTAAAGGTCCATCTTGTTTAAATGAAAAACCTCTTTGAGCATTATCAAGTTGCATGGAAGAAACTCCTAAATCAAAGATAATTCCATGAACTTTTCCTATAATTTGATTATTTTGTGCATAATCTAATAATTTTGAAAAATTCTGATTAATAATATGAAAACGTGAATCTTGTATATTTTTGCCAATAGCATAAGACAATGGATCTTTATCAAGAGAATATAATCTTCCGTGTTTGCCTAATTTTTTTAAAATTTCTTTAGAGTGTCCACCCATGCCAAATGTGCTATCAATATAAATACCATTTTTTTTTATTTCTAAAGCCTGTATGATTTCTTCTTTCATTACTGGAATATGTTTTAGTATATGATTCATTTGAAAATATTTTTGATAAATAAAATAATGTGAATTAAGAATATTTTACATGGTCATTTTAAAAGCACGACCATGTTTAATACAGTTGATACTACTGATAAATATAGTATTAGTATATGAAATTTATTATTTTTTGTTTTTTAAAAAAAATTTTAATATATAAAAAGAAATATATAAAAATAATTATAATGTTTTATTAATTGATTGAAAATTTTTGATTGAAAATTTTTATATATTTAACAATATAATCTATAAAAATTTTTCTTGTTCATCCTCTTACAATACTTACAATTCCCGATCGAGTAACTTCAATAACTTCTGATATATTGCGTATTATTTTTAAAAAAGAATCAATTTTTTTTGTTTTTCCAGATAATTGTAATATGTACGTAGTAGATGTTACATCTACAATTTGTCCTCGAAATACTTCAGTAATATCTTTTATTTCATCTCTTGTATGGTTATGAATCTGAACTTTTAACAACATAATTTCACGTTCTACAATATCATATGGATTTCCAATTTGAGTGACTCGCAGTACATCTATTAATTTATGTAATTGTTTTTCAATTTGTTCAATAGATTTTTCATTTCCGACTGTTTGTATAGTCATCTTTGATAAAGAAGGATCCTCAGTTGGGGCTAATGTAATAGTTTCTATATTGTATCCTCTTTGTGAAAATAATCCTATTACCCGTGATAATGAACCTGATTCGTTTTCTAATAAAATAGATAAAATTCTGCGCATATTTTAGGAAGCCTCTTTTTTCCTTAACCACATTTCATTCATTCCACCACCTTGAATTTGCATTGGATAAACGTGCTCAGAATTATCTACTTGAACATCTACAAAAACTAAATTACCGTTAGATAATTGCTTCAATGCTAGTTTTAATTTTTCTTTTAATTCTTCAGGTTTGGTAATTTTAATACCAACATGTCCATAAGATTCTGATAATTTAATAAAATTTGGAAGTGAATTCATATAAGAATGAGAATGTCGTCCAGAATAAATCATATCTTGCCATTGTTTTACCATACCTAAAGAAGAATTATTTAGATTTAATATTAATATTGCTAAATTATATTGTCGTGCTGTAGAGAGTTCTTGAATATTCATTTGAATACTACCGTCTCCTGTGACACAAATAACAGTTTCTTTAGGATAAGCTAATTTTACACCTAATGCTGCAGGTAGTCCAAATCCCATAGTACCTAATCCGCCTGAATTAATCCAACGTCTAGGTTTTATAAATGGATAATATAATGCTGCAAACATTTGATGTTGTCCAACATCTGACGTAATATAAGAATTACCCTTAGTTAATTCAAAAAGTATTTCAATAACTGTTTGAGGTTTGATTTGTTTAGTATTTTTTTGATATTCTAAACTATTGATACTTTTCCATTTTTTAATAGTTTTCCACCAATCTTTTAAAGATGGAATAATTTTTTCTTTTTTCAGCAACTCTAGCATTTTTTTTAAGACATATTTTGCATCTCCGACAATAGGAATATTAGCTGAAACAGTTTTAGAAATAGAAGTAGGATCAATATCGATATGTATAATAGTAGCATTAGGACAGTATTTATTTAAATTGTTTGTTGTACGATCGTCAAACCTAACACCAATTGCAAAAATTACATCTGCATTATGTATTGTCATATTAGCTTCATAAGTACCGTGCATTCCTAACATAGCAATGCTTTGCTCATGATTACCTGGAAATGCACCTAATCCCATTAAAGAAGTTGTTACAGGACATTTTATTTTTTCTGCAAACTCTTTTAATTCTTTACTACTGTCAGAACTAATAATTCCACCACCGGCATAAATTACAGGTTTTTTAGCTTTTAAAAATGTGTCAAGAGCTTTTTTAATTTGTTTAATATGACCTTTATTCGTCGGACTATAAGAACGTATATTAATCTTTTCTGGCCATTTATAGTAAATATTACTTGTCTTTTTTAAGATATCTTTAGGTAAATCAATTACAACAGGTCCTGGACGGCCAGTAGATGCTAACCAAAAAGCTTTCTTAAAAATTATTGGTATATCTTCAGTTTTTTTTACTAAAAAACTATGTTTGACTACTGGACGAGAAATACCAATCATATCACATTCTTGAAAAGCATCGTATCCAATTAATGAAGAAGAGACTTGACCAGATATGACTACAATAGGAATCGAATCCATATATGCAGTAGCAATACCAGTAATAGCATTAGTTGCACCTGGTCCAGAAGTAACTAACACTACACCTATTTTCCCAGTAGAACGAGCATAACCATCAGCCATATGAGTGGCTGCTTGTTCGTGTCTGACTAGAATATGTTCGATTCCACCAATAGTTTTTAGAGCATCATAAATATCTAGTACAGCACCGCCAGGATAACCAAATATATGCTGTATTCCTTGATCAATTAATGATCGGATAACCATTTCGGCTCCTGATAATATTTCCAATTTTTCCTCCAGGATACTAACTAATTTATTAGGTTTGATTTTTTAGTTCTCTATCTATCAGTTTATCCTGTAGTTTACCTAGATAAAATTAGCGCTATATGATTTGTAAATGTATAATAGATAAAAAATATAATAAAATGAATATTTTTTATATTATTAATTTTATTATTAAAATAATATTATTTATAATTATAATAATATCAGATATTATCAATTAATAGAAAGTATTAAGTATAATTTATATTATTAAAATATTAAATTTTAGATGTTAAAATGTATTAAATAAAAAATAAAAAAAATAACAGTGTAAGTTATATTAAAAAAAATACTGTGTTAATATTTAGTTATTTTAGTTATTTTAAAATTTAATATTTATAATCTTATATCTTATTCTATCTAAGAAGTACCTTTTTGAAGTATTTTTTGCTAAATACGAAAAGATCAATGCTAAAAATTTTCAATTATGTTTTACCAGTGTTTTGTTATCTACGTATACATAGTTTTATATATGTATACATCATAGATTAGATTTGATTTTTTTTAACAATACTCGTTATAATCACTTGCGACAGAATTGATTAATTAGTTTCTGAAAATATTTCATTTAGTATATTTTTCTATAATATTATTTTGTCTATAATCTTATTGATATTTTTAATCAATACAGTGTTATCTTTAATATGCTATCTAGATAGTTTAATCTTTTATTGGAAATAATATAGTGGAAATAATATAGTTAGTGTATCTATTAGTCTATATAGATAGACTATAAAATCTTTTAGTATATAGTACTAAGTATATAGTATATCATCTTCTATAAAATCTTTATTTGGTATAAAAACATTGGTATAGAAACTTTAATTTCTATGCCATATCTATTTTTTTCTATTTTTTCTACTTCTATAACATATCCTAAAAATATCCTGAAAAGTTTTTTATAAGTTTAAAATATTGAATACTAAATAAATATTTTTTTATTTTATGCTCAGTAAAAATTTAGTTTTTTGTATACTTGTCCTCATATTATATTATTAAAGGTAATATCTATTTTTTTGCAATTTTTTATTAGTTATTAGAACTTGTGATACAATTTTAAAAATTTTTTGATTAATTATTTAAAATCTATTTTTTTATTTAGTTCAATTATATAACAAAATCTTCATTCTATTTAAGAAGAAAGTGTTCATATGTATTTATAAAAGGTATATTTTTATTAATCTTGTTATACATGATATTTTTAAATTAAGTATTTTAACTTAAAAATATATTCTTAACTACTAGTAATATGTTCCTATATTTTCATTAGTTAATACTATTATATTTTTTATTTATTTTTTTAATAAAAACTGCTAATTTTGAATATTGTTATAATAAGTATGATGATTTTATAAAACATATTAACAATATTAAAGAATACAGAAAATACCAGTCTCTTAATTTAAAAATAAAAAAATAATCAAATGATAGGTTTTGACAATTTTAATATTTTTAAAATATAAAATATTAATATTTTGTATTGCATTGCAATATTTTAAAATTTTGATATTAAAATAAATTTTTATATTCTATGTTCAGATATAAAAGAGCAATAGAGTTAAATAGTTATGAAGTGTATAATAAAAATTTATCTCGTTACATAATGCATTATAATAATATTTATTTTTAGATTAGACTGTAATTATGAGAAAGAAATAATGAAAAAATTAGTTACAATATTAAGAGAAACAATTCTAATTTTAACTGTATTATTTAGTTTAGGAATGTCTTGGAGAAATAATGCTTATGTTGAACAAAATAAGATTACTTCTAAAGAGATATATCCCAGTTTAGCTCCAATGTTAGAAAAAGTGATGCCTTCAGTAATTAGTATCAATATTGAAGGAAGTACAGTAGTACATACTTCACGTTTACCTCATCCATTTCAACCGTTTTTTGGTGATAATTCACCTTTTTGTCAAGAAAATTCTCCATTTCGTAATTCACCTTTTTGTCAATTTAGTCCTGATAATACTAATGAAAAATTTCGTGCATTAGGTTCAGGTGTTATTATTAATGCTGAAAAGGCATATGCAGTAACTAATCATCATGTGGTAGAAAATGCGAACAAAATTCAAGTACAACTAAGTGATGGACGTCGTTATGATGCGCACATCATTGGAAAAGATTCACGTTCTGATATTGCTTTAATACAATTAAAAAATGCAAGTAATTTAAAGGCTATAAAAATAGCTGATTCTGATACTTTACGGGTAGGAGATTATACTGTAGCTATTGGGAATCCATACGGACTAGGAGAAACAGTTACATCAGGAATTATTTCTGCTTTAGGCCGCAGTGGATTAAATATTGAACATTATGAAAACTTTATTCAAACTGATGCTGCAATTAATAGAGGCAATTCTGGTGGAGCATTAGTTAATTTGAATGGAGAGTTAATTGGTATTAATACTGCTATTTTAGCTCCAGATGGTGGTAATATTGGGATAGGATTTGCTATTCCAGGTAACATGGTTAAAAATTTAACTGAGCAAATGGTAAAATTTGGACAAGTTAGACGCGGAGAGTTAGGTATAATAGGAATGGAACTCAATTCAGATTTAGCACAAATTATGAAAATTAATATACAAAAAGGTACTTTTGTAAGCCAAGTACTACCTAATTCTTCTGCATTTGAAGCAGGTATTAAAGCTGGTGATATTATTATTTCCTTAAATAAAAAACCTATCTTTAGTTTTTCTGCATTACGTGCTGAAATAGGATCATTACCAGTGACTACTAAAATGGAATTAGGAATATTTAGAGAAGGAAATATTAAAAATATTATTGTTGAATTAAAAAATTCTCATAAAAATCATTTTAATTCAGAAAGTATTTATGTCGGAATAGAAGGTATAGAATTAAATAATTATATATTTAATGGGAAAAAAGTTATAAAAGTAACAAATGTTAAATTGCATAGTCCAGCATCAAAAATTGGTTTTAAAAAAAATGATCTGATTATTGGTGTTAATCAAAAATTAGTTAGTAGTATAGAAGAACTAAAACTTGTATTAGATACTAAACCTAAAATTTTAGTGTTTATTGTAAACAGAGATGGTAATACTATATATCTCGTTAGTAGTTAGTTGGTAAAAAACAGTTTTTACAGTCCGCCCGAAAAAATACGGGCGGTTTTTTTATGTTATATTTCTTAATAATTGATTAATTGCTGTTTTTTTTAATGTTTTTGAATCTACTTTTTTAACAATAATAGCAGCATAAAGATTATATTTTCCACATTGAGATGGTAAACTTCCAGGAACTACAACAGAATTAGCTGGAACTTTTCCATAAAAAATTTTTTTGTTTTCTCTGTCATAAATTTTAGTACTTTGACCAATAAATACACCCATAGAAATTACACATCCTTTTTCTACAATCACTCCTTCTACAATTTCAGATCGAGCGCCAATAAAACAATTATCTTCAATAATTGTTGGATTGTTTTGAAGAGGTTCTAAAACACCCCCTATTCCTACGCCTCCAGATATGTGTACATTTTTTCCAATTTGAGCACAAGATCCTATAGTAGCCCAAGTATCTATCATACTTCCTGTATCAATATATGCACCAATGTTTATATAAGATGGCATAATAACTGTTTTATAATTAATAAATGCACCATATCTAATAGTTGCTGGAGGTACGATTCTAATTTGTTCTTTTTGAAATTTTTCTTCATCATATTGTTCATATTTTAGAGGAATTTTATCATAATAGTTAGTATGGTTGCCTTTTATTAATCTATTTTGTTTAATATATATATATAGTAAAACTGCTTTTTTCAACCATTCGTGTGTAATCCAAGAATTACCTTTTTTTTCTGCAATTCTTATAGAACCAGAATTTAATGATGAAATGATTTCGAAAATACTTTTTAAAAGATCATGATCAATATCATTGAAATTAATTTTATTTTTATTTTCATATACTTTTTCAACTATTTTTTTTAATTGTTCCATATTTTAAAACCTATGTTAATAATATATTTAAGATTTTTAAAAAATTTAATGTTTATTAATTAGTTTTGGAGAAATTGTTTCATTTTTTTGCCATGTTAAAATATCACATCCATATTCTGTTACTAAGATAGTATGTTCATATTGTGCCGATAAAGAATGATCTTTAGTTTTTATAGTCCACCCGTCTTTCATGCATGTTACTTGTGGATTACCAGCATTAATCATAGGTTCAACAGTAAAAATCATTCCCTTCTTTAAAGTAATATTATTTTCTTTATTAGCATAATGTAAGATATGAGGTTCTTCATGAAAATTTCGACCAATTCCATGACCACAATATTCTTTCACCACAGAAAAATTATTTTTTTTTACATAATTTTCAATAATTTCACCAATTTTATATAGTGGCATACCTGGTTTAATTGATTTTAAAGATAGATAAAGACTGTCTTGAGCAACTTGACATAAACGTTTTGATAAAACACTCGGTGTGCCTATAAAAAACATTTTAGAAGTATCACCATAATATTGATTTTTAATGATGGCGATATCGATATTAACTATATCTCCTTCTTGAAATATTTGTTTTTTATTAGGAATACCATGACAAACTACATCATTAATAGAAATACAGATTGATTTTGGAAATCCATGATAGCCTAAACATGCTGGAATAGCTTTTTTTTTATTAACAATATAATCATGACAAATTGTGTTAATATCTTCTGTATTTATCTTTGGTTGAATATATTTTTCTATCATTTCTAACACTTCTGCTGCTAGTTTTCCAGACATGCGCATTTTTTTTATCTCTGATTCTGTTTTAATTATGCGATTCATAGTATTTAACCGTGTTATATATTAATTTTAAATATTTGATGTTTATTTAAATTATACTTGAAAATATATATTTTTTTTTAGATTTAATTTAAAATATATCAATATCAATAAATTTTTATAAAAAATATGGTATAAATATATTGTGTGTTATATAAAGAAAATAATAAAGCAAATAATAAAGCAAATAATAAAGAAAATAAAATAAACAAAAAGTTAATATATAATTTTATTTTTAACATTTTAAGGAGTATCTATGGCAGTTGTATCAATGCGTGATATGCTTCAAGCAGGAGTTCATTTTGGTCATCAAACACGATATTGGAATCCAAAAATGAAGCCTTTTATTTTTGGTATTCGTAATAAAGTACATATTATTAATTTAGAAAAAACTCTTCCTATGTTTAATTTTGCTCTTTCTGAATTAAAAAAAATCTCTTTGAAAAAAGGAAGGATATTATTTATTGGAACAAAGAGAGCTGCTAGAAAAGGAATAAAAGAAACCGCAATTAATTGTGATCAATTTTATGTAAATCATCGTTGGTTAGGTGGAATGTTAACAAATTGGAAAACGGTTCGACAATCTATAAAACGTTTAAAAGATTTAGAAATAGAATCAAAAGATGGTACTTTTTCTAAATTAACAAAAAAAGAAGCTTTAATTAGATCGAGAGAATTATGCAAATTAGAAAATAGTTTAGGTGGTATTAAAAATATGGGAGGATTACCTGATTGTTTATTTGTGATTGATGCTTCACATGAAAATATTGCTATTAAAGAAGCTAATAATTTAGGTATACCTGTTTTTGCCATAGTTGATACTAATTCTAATCCTGATGGGGTAGATTATATTATACCCGGTAATGATGATGCTATCAGATCAGTTAATCTTTACTTGAAATTTGTGTCACAGATTATTTCTAAAACAAATGATAATGATGAATTCATAAATTTATAAAAATTCATGAATATTACATAAACAGTAGCAAATATTTTTTTAAATAAAATATTTTAAGAAAAGGAATGTAACGTGACAAATAGTAGTATTACTGCTTCTCTTATTAAAAATCTTAGATCTCGTACAGGAATAGGTGTTTTAGAATGTAAACGAGCGCTAATAGAAGAAAATGGAAATATTGAATTAGCAATTGATAATTTAAGGAAATCAGGAAAACTAAGTGCTGAAAAAAAAAATAATAAGATAACAAATCAAGGAGTAATTTTTTCAGGTATTAAAAATAATATTGGTATAATGTTAGAATTAAATTGTGAAACTGATTTCGTATCTAAAGATGATTTATTTATTAATTTTGGGAAAAATATTTTATCAACAGCATTAGAAAAAAAAATAAAAGACATTAATGAAATTAAAGATATTTTTGAAGAAAAAAGAACAGATTTAATTTTTAAAGTAGGAGAAAATATTAATATTCGACGATTTTGTTGGATTGAAGGAGAAAATATTTGTTCATATGTTCATAGTTTTAGAATTGGTGTGTTAGTCAGTGGAATTACATCAAATAAAATTATATTAAAAAATATTGCAATGCATATAGCTGCAAGTAAACCAGAATATTTACATCCTACAAATATTCCTAACACAGTTTGGAAACGTGAATATAAAATTCAATCAGAATTAGTAAAAAATTTAAAAAAACCTCTTAACGTATTAAAAAAAATTATTGATGGGAGAATGAATAAATTCACAAATAATATTTCGTTAATCAGTCAAAATTTTATTATGGATCCTACAAAAACAGTAGGTGATATATTAAATAAAAGTAATTCACGTATAATATCATTTATTAGATTTGAATTAGGTGAAAATATTTCTATATAGTTAGTATAGTATAGATAGATTAGATTGAAAAATATTAATATATAAATAAATATATGTAGGTTGGAATATGTCTCAAAATAAGAAATTTTTATATCGACGTATTTTGTTAAAAATAAGTGGAGAAGTATTACAAGGATCTAATAATTTCGGAATTGATATAAATTCTTTAAAAAGAATCGTGAAAGAAATAAAATCTGTAGTAGATATAGGTATTCAAGTAAGTTTAGTTATTGGAAGCGGTAATTTATTTCGAGGAGCTACTTTATCTGAATTAGGTCTTGATCGAGTGGCTTCTGATCATATTGGTATATTATCAACAATTATTAATAGTGTTGCTATCAGAGATATGATAAATTCAAATTTGTCTATCCGAACTTGTTTAATGTCTGCAATACCGATTAATGGTATTTGTGAAATATATAATTGTGAACAAGCAATAAATTTATTGTCTAATAATTTTGTTATTATTTTTGCTGCAGGAACAGGTAATCCTTTTTTTACGACAGATTCTGCTGCTTGTTTACGTGCTATTGAAACTAAATCTGATATTATTTTAAAAGGTACTAAAGTAGACGGAGTATATTCGAAAGATCCTGAAAAAAATTCAGATGCTATTTTATATAGAAAATTAACGTATAAAGACGTATTAAAAAAAGAACTAAAAGTAATGGATTTATCTGCTTTTATACTAGCTAGAGATTATCATTTGCCTATTAGAGTTTTTAACATAAATAAACCTGGATCTTTATACCGTATTGTTACGAATCGTTCTGAAGGTACTATTATAAGTAAGTAGTTAAATAGATAATTATTTTAGTTAAATAAAACAATAATATGCAGTAATAGTATTTACAGAATAATAATAGTATTTACAGTAAGATGTCTTTTTAATAAATTAGAACTATTTTTACAGGTAATCATGTGATTAATCAAATTGATATAAAAACTCGTGAAAAAATGAAATTATGTCTGCAAATATTTCAAAATAATATTAATAATATTCAAACTGGTCGAGCATCACCTCATTTATTAAATAATATTTATATAGAATATTTTGGTACTAAAACTCATTTGAATCAATTATCTAACATCACAGTTGAAAATTCTCATACTCTTAAAATTAATATTTTTGATATTTCTATTACATCATTGATTCAAAAAGCTATCTTAAATTCAAAGTTAGATTTAAATCCAATTATACGGGGTAAAGATATCTTAATACCGATACCAGTCTTGACAGAAGAAAGAAGAAAAAAATTAGTTAAAGTAATTCGTAATGAGGCTGAAAATAGTCGTATTAGTATTCGTAATATTCGCAGAGATGCAAATGATAAAATTAAAAAATATCTTAAAAAAAAAATAATTAATGAAGATGATGAACATACTTCACAAAGTAAAATACAAATGATAACTAATGAGTATATTAAACAAATAGATTCTATTTTATTAAAAAAAGAATTAGAACTAATGAAATTATAAAATTTTTTTAAAATTATATATATTTTAATTAATTCATAAAATATAGTAAGAAAATTTATGAAAAAAATAACCATTTTAGGATCTACTGGTTCTATTGGTATTAATACATTATCTATTATCCAAAAAAATCCGAATTTATTTAAAGTGATTGCTTTAGTAGCGAATAAAAATGTTACTGTTATGCTGCATCAATGTGAGTTATTTACACCAGATTGGGTGGCTATGAGAGATGAAAAATCTGCTAATATATTACGAAAACAAATAAAAAGAAAAAAAATAAAAACACAAGTTCTATCTGGTGAGAAAGATATTTGTTATTTAGCTGCTTTAAAAGAAACAGATCAAGTAGTAGCAGCAATTGTTGGAATGGCAGCTTTATTACCAATATTATCTGCAATATATGCTGGTAAAACAATATTGTTAGCTAATAAAGAATCTTTAATTACTTGTGGTTCTCTTTTTATGAAAGCGTTACTTTCTAGTGGAGCTAGAATATTACCAATTGATAGTGAACATAATGCTATTTTTCAAGTTCTTCCTTTAGAAATGCAAAAGAACATAGGTGTTTCTTCTTTAAAACTATATGGTGTGGAACATATTCTTTTAACTGGTTCAGGTGGTCCATTTTATAATTTTTCTGTATCAGATTTATCATGTGTAACTCCCCATCAAGCATGTTCTCATCCTAATTGGTCTATGGGAAAAAAAATTTCTGTAGATTCAGCTACAATGATGAATAAAGGTTTAGAATATGTTGAGGCACGATGGTTGTTTAATGCTTCAAAATCAGAAATTAAAATTTTAATTCATCCTGAATCAGTTGTTCATTCGATGGTGCAATATTGTGATGGTTCGTTATTAGCACAATTATCAGTTCCTGATATAAAAATTTCTATTTCTTATGCGATGTCTTGGCCTTATCGTATTGATACAAAAGTTAACTTTTTAAATTTTGCTAAGATAAAAAATTTGTCTTTTTTTGAACCTGATTTTGTTCAATTTCCATGTTTGAAGCTGGCTATTGATGCTTTTTCTGATAGTCAGGCAGCTATGATTGTTTTGAATGCTGCTAATGAAATAGCCGTATCTGCTTTTTTAAATAATCAAATTACTTTTACTCAAATTTATGAAGTGAATATTAACACGTTAACATCTTCTTTTTTTTCAGAGCCTAATTGTATTGAAGATGTTTTAGAAATTGATAGACAGTCAAGAATTTTAGCTAAAAATAAAATACTTACATACTAAAAAGAAATATTGTTTAGCAATAATTAACAAAAGATTTTTTATATTATATAGGTCTTAATAAAATTTTTTCTTCAGAGAAATGTGTATTTTCTATGCAATATAAATCTTTATTTAAAAAATATAAAAAATATCAAAATCACTATCCTCGTCATATAGCAATCATTATGGATGGTAATCGAAGATGGGCTAAAAAAAAAGGTAAAATATGTATTATTGGCCATCGAGCAGGTTTTGAAGCTTTAAAAAAAGCTATAAAGTTTGCTCTTTTGAAAAATTTAGAAATATTAACTGTATATGCTTTTAGCAGAGAAAATTGGAATCGTTCTTTATTTGAAGTAGAATATTTAATGGAATTATTTTCTTTTCTATTAGAAAGCGAAATGAATAATTTTAAAAAATATAATATTAGATTTAAAGTAATGGGTGATGTAAAATTATTTAATAAGAAATTACAGAATATTATTTATCAAGCAGAAAAAATAACATTAAATAATAATGGTTTAATTTTAAATATCGCTGCAAATTATGGAGGCAGATGGGATATTATCCAAAGTGTAAAAAAGATTATTAATAAGGTTCAAAAAGGCGTCTTGCAAATAAATAAAATTAAAGAAGATACTTTTTCTCAATATTTATCTACTAATGAACTTCTTCCAGTAGATTTAGTTATTCGAACAGGAGGAGAAAAAAGAATAAGTAATTTTTTATTATGGCAAATAGCTTATTCAGAATTATATTTTACTGACATTTTATGGCCTGATTTTGATCAGAATGTTTTTCAAGATGCTATTGATTCTTTTAAGTTGCGTGAACGTCGTTTTGGAGGTTTTTAAATAAGAAAGAATATATATTTTATGAAATGAATTATTTGATATCAATCATTTGAGAAAATTTAATTTAATTTTATTTAAAAATAAATTTTTTTATTAATTAAAAAATAGATGTTTTAAAAAATATTAAAAAAATATACTTCACATAGTATTTAGTTCATTATTTTTATAAATGTATAAAAATAAATTTATTATAGGAAAAATTATAATAAAAATGTTAATTAAAAAATTTTTTATCACTTTTTTGATTTTTTTTAGTATCTCTAGTTATGCAAAAACTATTGATATTATAAATAACATTCAATTTAAAGGATTAAAAAATGTTTCACAAAATGAAGCATTAAAAAGTATTATTTTAAATAAGGAAAATAAAATTTCTAAATATGATATAAAAAAGAGTATTGATTCTTTATTGAAAACAGGAAAATTTGAAGATATTAAAGCTGTATATTCAAAAAAAAATGTTGTCTTTTACGTACGAGAAAAACCTGTTATTTCTAATATAACTATTTCAGGAAATACTATAATTAAGAATTCGATTCTTAATTCCTATTTACAAAAATTAAACATCAAACAAGGAAGTGTGTTAAATGAATTTTTTATTAATATATTTACTAAAACGATAGAAGATTTTTATTATAATCTTGGAAGATTTAAATCAGATATACAGGTATTAAAAAATTTATCTGAAGATAATACTGTTGATTTAAAAATAATTATTAATGAAGGGATAATAACACAAATTAATAATATTAAAATATTAGGTATTACAGATTTTTCTAAAGAAAAAATTTTTTCATTATTTGAGTCGAAAGATCATCCTGTTTGGTGGAATTTTTTAGATCCATGTATTTATTCTCCAAATAAATTAAATCAAGACTTAAAAAATTTACATGATTTTTATTTAAATCATGGTTATTTTTATTTTCATATTACAGATAAAACAATAAATTTTATTCAAGATAAAAATCAAGTTGATATTATAATAAATATTTCTGAAGGTAAAAAATATCGAATTTCAAAATTTTTTATTAACGGAAATGTATTTCCATATCAAGTACTCATGAAACAATTAATTAATATTAATTCTGATGAAGTGTATAACAGAGAAAAAATTCATAATATTATATATAATATTAAAAGATTTTTATCTGAACATGGATACATTAATTCTACTATCGAAGTAAATCCAATAGTAAATCATAAAACACAAACAATAGTGTTAGATTTTAATATTAATATAAACAAACGTTTTTTTGTACATAGAATTAATTTTATTGGAAATACAATCACTCAAGATAAGGTATTACGTCGTGAAATTAAACAAATAGAAGGGAAATATGTTAATACTAGTTTAATTGAATTAGGAAAAAAATCATTACAGAATACAAAATATTTTAGTTATGTTGAAGCAATAAAAAAAATATGTTCTCATTATCCTAATCAAGTAGATATTTTTTATAGAGTTAAAGAAAAACCAACTGGTTCTATAAATTTCGGTTTTGGTTATGGAATGGATAGCGGGATGAGCTTTAATACTTCTTTATCTAAAAATAATATATTTGGTTCTGGTAATTCTTTTAAAGCTAATATTATTAAAAATAATAATCAAAAATATGCAGATATATCTATTACTTACCCTTATTTTATGTCAAATATTAAAGATGTAAATTCTAGATTTTTTTATAATGATTTAAAATATAATTTTGATAATGTTGATAATCTTATAAAAAAAACTTATGGATTAGAAAACAGTTTAGGAATTTTAATAAATAATTTTAATAAAATTAATATTGGTTTTGGATACACTCATAACGGTATTAAAAATGAAGAAAAAATAATAGATGTTTCTAATATTAAAGAAAAAACTGTAGATTTCAGCTCTTTAAAAAAGAATACAGTTAATGATTTTACTTTAAATTATTCTTGGATACATTCTACTTTAGAATATTTTTATTTTCCTGTATCTGGAAATCAAATGCATATTAGTGGTAAAAATACCATTCCTGGATCAGATAATGATTTTTATAAATTTGTATTAGATAATGCATATTATCTTCCAATTGACAAGAAAAAAGATTTTATATTTTTAAGTCATATTCATGCGGGAATAGGTAATATTTTTAATAAAGAAAAATTTCCTTTCTACGAAAATTTTTATGCTAATAGTGAAAATAATATTCGAGGTTTTCGTTTAAATACTATTGGACCTAAAAAAAGTTATAATATTTCTGATTCGCAAAAATGTTTAGGTAATCTCAAGAATAATATATGTGAATCAATCAATTCTATTGGTGGTAACTTAACATTTACTTCTAATTTAGAAGTAATTACTCCTATTCCTTTTATAGATGATAATTACTCTAAATTGTTTCGTACTTCTTTATTTTTTGATATTGGTAATATTTGGGACACATCATTGTATAATTATAAAGAAAAACATATCTTTTCGTTTTTAGAACATAATATATTAAATAACATTTATTCATCAGTTGGTTTTTCGTTACAATGGTTTTCTCCAATTGGACCATTAGTTTTTTCTTATTCTTTTCCAATGCAAAAAGACAAAAATTATCAATTAGAACCATTTCAATTTAATTTTGGTAAAAATTGGTAATAATAACATAATATGAATATAAACAATTTAATTTAATATTATATAAATAAATAATTCAAAATAAGGTTAATTATATTTGAATATTAAATTTAATACTTTAAATATTAAAAAAATTTTTAAAATTCTGCCTCATCGTTATCCTTTTTTATTAATTGATCGAATTTTAAATTTCAAAAAATTTAAATATTTAAAAGCAATAAAAAACTGTACTATCAATGAACCATATTTTCAAGGTCATTTTAGTAAAGAACCAATTTTTCCTGGTGTTTTGATTATTGAATCTATGGTTCAAGCCGCAAGTGTTTTAATATATCAAAGCACAGGAGAATTAAAAATTAATAAGTTATATTATTTTGTAGGAATAGATAATGCACGTTTTAAAGAAATAGTTATTCCCGGAGATCAAATGATTATAGAAGTTACTCTTTTACAATCTAAAAGAAATCTTTTAATTTTTAGAAATATTGCAACAGTTAATAAAAAAGTAATTTGTAAATCTAAAATTATATTTGCAAAAAAATGTTTGTTATAAAAATATTAATTTCGGATAATATATGAATGAACCAAAATTTATTCACTTACATGTACATAGTGATTATTCAATTATTAATGGGTTATCAAAACCTGAAGATTTAGTAAAAAAAGCAGTATCTTTAAATATGCCAGCTATTGCAATAACTGATTATAATAATTTATACGGTGTAATTAAATTTTATCAAATAGCTCATAAACTAGGTGTAAAACCTATTATTGGTATTACAGTGAATTTTTTTTCTAATTTAATAAAGAATGAATTAACTAGATTAACTTTGTTAGCTGCAAATCAAGAAGGATATAAAAATTTAATTTTGTTGATTTCTCATGCATATCAAAAAGGATATGTTGATAACAACAATGTAACTATTGAAAAAAAATGGTTATCCGAAATTAATAAAGGATTAATATTACTTTCAGGAGGTTGTCAAGGAGAAATTGGAAAAATTTTAATACAGGGAAAATCATCGCTTATATCTCATTGTTTATCTTTCTATCAAAGATATTTTCCTGATTCTTATTATTTAGAATTATGTCGTACAAAAAGAGAGAACGAAGAAAAATATTTAAATTTAGCAGTAGATTTATCTATCTCTACAGATATTCCTGTTGTTGCTACTAATGATGTTTGTTTTTTAAATAAAGAAGATTTTTATATTCATAAAATTAGAATTGCTATTAATGAAGGTGAAACATTAAAATATTCAAAAATTCAAAATAATTATAGTAATGAGCAATTCTTAAAAAGTTCACAAGAAATGTGCGATCTTTTTTTAGATTTTCCAGAAGCGTTAATTAATAGTGTAGAAATTGCGAAACGCTGTAATGTTTTTATAAATTCTGGGAAATATTTTTTACCACAGTTTTTTACTGGTCATACAAGTGTTCAAAATTATTTAATTGAAAAGGCATATAAAGGTATTAAAAAACGTTTAAATATTTTATATGATATTAAAAAAATAGAATATAAAAATATATATAATCAATATAAAAAACGTTTAGACATGGAATTAAATGTCATTAATACAATGGGTTTTCCGGGATATTTTTTAATTGTTATGGAATTTATACAATGGGCAAAAGATAATAATATCCCAGTAGGTCCTGGAAGAGGTTCTGGAGCAGGTTCTCTTGTCGCATATGCACTAAATATTACTGAAATTGATCCACTATCTTTTGATCTTTTATTTGAGAGATTTCTAAATCCAGAACGTGTTTCATTACCTGATTTTGATATCGATTTTTGTATGGAAAAACGTGATAAAGTAATTGATCATGTTGCAGAGATATATGGTAGAGATGCGGTAGCACAAATTATTACTTTCGGTACTTTAACAGCGAAAGCTGTGATTCGAGATGTCGGTAGAGTTTTAGGATATCCTTATGGTTTTCTTAATAAATTATCTAAATTGATTCCTATGGATCCAGGTATTACTTTAAATGAAGCTTTTTCTCAAGAATTAGAATTATCTAACCTTTATAAAAATAATGAAGATGTAAAAAATTTAATTAATTTTTCTAAAAAACTTGAAGGTGTAAATAGAAATGTTGGTAAACATGCAGGAGGAGTAGTTATTTCACCTACTAAAATTACCGATTTTTGTCCTTTATATTGCGATGAAAAAGGAAATAATCCAGTCACACAATTTGATAAAAATGATATAGAATATATAGGATTAGTTAAATTTGATTTTCTTGGTTTACGTACATTAACTATTATTAATCATGCAGTGGAAATGATTAATATTAAAAAAAAAATTAATAAACAACAAAAAATTAATATTAATGCTATTCCTTTAAATGAAACTAAATGTTTTGAGTTATTAAAAAATTCTGAAACTACTGGTATCTTTCAATTAGAATCTTATGGGATGAAAGATTTAATCAAAAGATTACAACCAGATTGTTTTGAAGATATCATTGCATTAGTAGCTCTTTTTAGACCAGGTCCTTTACAATCAGGTATGGTTGATAATTTTATTAATCGAAAACATGGACGAGAAAAAATTTCTTATCCTGATCATCAATGGCAACACGAATTATTAAAACCTATATTAGAATCAACATATGGTATTATATTATATCAAGAACAAGTTATGAAAATAGCACAAGTATTAGCTGGTTACACATTAGGTAGTGCAGATATTTTAAGACGAGCAATGAGTAAAAAAAATTTAAAAGATATGTCGAAACAAAGAGTGATATTTGAAGCAGGAGCATTTAAAAATGGTATTAGTAAAAAACTATCAAGAAAGATTTTTGATTTATTAGAAAAATTTGCAGGTTATGGATTTAATAAATCTCATTCTGTAGCTTATGCTTTAGTGTCATATCAAACATTGTGGTTAAAAACACATTATCCTTCTGAATTTATGGCTGCGGCTATGACATCTGATATAGATAACACAGAAAAAATTGTTGTTTTGATTAATGAAGCTATTAACATGAAATTGAATATTATACCGCCAAATATTAATTTAAGTAATTATGAATTTTATGTTAATGATGAAAATAGTATAGTATATGGACTTGGAGCTATTAAAGGTATAGGAGAGAATTCAGCGAAAGATATTGTTCAAGAGCGTAAAAAAAATGGTACATTTCAAGATTTGTTTGATTTTTGTATGCGCATAGATTTTAATAAATTTTCTCGTAGAGTATTAGAAAAATTAATTATGTCTGGAAGTTTTGATTGTATAAATAAAAATCGTAATTATTTATTACAATCAATTAATGATGCTATAAAAGCTTCAAAAGAATCTTTAAGAATTAAACATTTTAAGCAAGATAGTCTATTTGGTGTTTTCAAAGATGAGTTAGATCAAGTAAAAGAAAATAATTTTGTTGAAAATAATTTTTCTGAAAAAGACCAGTTAGAAAATGAATATCAAGTCTTAGGTTTTTATCTTACTGGTCATCCTATTAATTATTACATAGAAGAATTAAAAAACTATGTTAATGATTTAACATTATCTGATTTAAAATTTATTAAAAATAATAAAAAAATTTTAGTTGTTGGAATAATAGTGTCTATTAAATTTAAAATTACAAAAAATAAAAATCGTATAGCTATTGTAATATTAGATGATAATACCAGTCGTTTAGAAGTATTAATTTTTACAGATTTATTGAATTCACATGAATCTTTATTAAAATTAAATAATATTTTATTTGTCCATGGTATTTTTAATGTGAAATGTGTATATAAAAAATTTAAGATGACAGCTTATAATTTGATTGATTTAGATGAAATGAGAGAAAAATATATAAAAAAATTAAATATTATATTAAATAAAGAAAAAATAGATACTTTCTCTCTAAATAAGTTATGTGAATGTTTAAATCAACAAAAAAAAGGAAATATTCCTATTTTTATTTCTTATTATAACAAAAGTACATTATTAAATTTAGAATTACATAAAAAATGGTCAGTAAAAATTACTGATGATTTTTTATATAAATTACAACTAATTTTAGGGGCTAAACAAATAGTATTAGAATATAATTCAATATAATTAATTTTGAGTAAATAAATAATAAAATGTAAATAAAAATTAAAAATATAAATAAATATTAACATATGTATGAAATGAGTATCGAATAAATTTTTATTAAAAATTTATATATTTTTAGTAATAAATTATTTTAAGAATATTTTTTTTTTATTTTTTGATTAATATAATCTACTATATCATTGATTTTTATTAAAATATTTTTTTTATTTTTTCTTTCACAATATTCAATATTATCATTATTGATTAAATTTTGACTGATAATAATTTGATGCGGGATACCCATTAAATCCATTTCATTGAACATAACACCTGGTCGTATATTGCGATCATCTAAGATAACATCTATTTCTTTTTTCTTTAAATTTTGATATAGAAGATATGCTATTTCTTTTATTTTATTAGATTTATACATATTGATAGGTAAAATAACCACTTCAAATGGTGCTATAGAAATAGGCCAAACAATACCATTTTCGTCATGATTTTGTTCAATAACAGCTGCTACAATACGGTTAATTCCAATTCCGTAACATCCCATATAATAATTTTTTTTATTACCATTTTTTGTTTTAATAAATGTATTCATTATTTTAGAATATTTTTGACCAATTTGAAATATATGTCCAATTTCAATACTTTTTTTGATATTTAAATATCCTAAACCATCAGGACTTAAATCTTTTTCTGTCACTTTTCTAATATCTTTTATAATAGGAACACGCAAATCAACATTCCAATTGACATTAATGAAAAAATGATTCTTATTATTTGCACCAATAGTAAAATTTTTCATATTATATACAGATACGTCTGCAATAATAGGCATATTCAAACCTAAAGGTCCTAAGAATTTTTGGCTAACTCCTGTTAACGAAAAAACTTCTTTTTCGTTTAGTAAGATGACAGGCGTATCTGATATATTAATTTTATCTATTTTAAATAAATTTAATTCATGATCACCACGTATGAGTAATGCAGTAACTGATCTAATATTTTGATTATTTGTATAAACTAAAATAGTTTTAATTTGATTTTTTAATGGAATACAAATCTCTTGTGAAGAGATAATAGATTTTTTCTTTTCTAAGTGATTAGATTCTAATTTATATTTTTTTTTGTTTTTAAAAAAGTTTATTGTTTCCATAGATTGTGCCATATTCATATTTGAGGAATATGATCGATTATTAGAGAAAACGATTTCATCTTCTCCATTTTTAGAAAAAGCTTGAAATTCATGCGATAAATTTCCTCCCATAGAACCAGAATCAGCTTTAACGACACAAAAATCTAATTGTATTTTTTTAAAAATTTTCACATAAGCTATGTAAAATTTATTATAAGTATTTTCTAAACAATCTTTTTTATAATGAAAAGAATATGCATCTTTCATAGTAAATTCACGTGTTCTAATTATCCCGAAACGTGGTCGTATTTCATCTCGAAATTTATTTTGTATTTGATATACAATTACTGGTAATTCTTTATATGAATAAATTTCAGAACCAATAAAATTTGTGATCATTTCTTCATGAGTAGGTCCTAAAATAAATTGATTTTTATGACGATCAGACAATTTAAATAATTCTTCTCCGTATATATTGAATCGTCCACTATTTTTCCATAATTTTTGAGATTGTATTATAGGCATGGATATTTCTAAAGCATTGATATTTTTCATTTCTTGTCTGATAATGTTTTTAATTTTTTTTAGTATTCTAATGCCTGTAGGTAACCATATGTAAAAACCTGAAGATGTTTTCCTAATTATTCCACTTTTTAACATTAGTTGATGACTAATAATTTTTGCTTCATAAGGTATATTTTTTAAAGTTAGTAATAAATATTGGCTAGTAAGCATATGTTAAATTCTCATTCATAAAAATTTTTTCATGAAACATTGATATATTATATGATAATTTTTACATGATAGTTTGTATGATATATAAGTGTATAAAAAAGTTAGATATAATTAATATATATGATTTTGTAAAAATAAAAAATTAATTTTTTATGAAATATTTTATTTAAATATATTTTTTTAAATGTATGTATTAATTAAGTTTAAAAAACCAAATTTAGATTTTTTGTATTACTAAAATTTAGATTTCTTGTATTACTATGTATTAGTATATTATATCATTAATAAAATTCACTTGTTTTTTTTTTCATACAGAGGTTTAATAAAATTTTTATATATCATATATTGGTCAAAAGTATTGAGAAATGAATCATAATATACATGAAGAAAAAACAGAAAATCCTACAGAGCATCATATTAAAAAAATTCAAAAAAAAGGTAAAACAAAATATTCTAGAGAATTAAATTCTTTTTTAATTTTATTAGTTGGATTTTTAAATGTATGGTGGTTTAGAGACGTTATTGTATTTAATTTTAGTCGAATTATTATAGATAGTTTTAATTTTAATAGAGATACATTATTTAATTATAATATTTTATTAAAAATATTTTTATCTTTAGAAAAAATATTTTTTATTTTTTTGCTGTTTTTTATTTCTTTACTTATTGTAATTCTTATACCTCAAGTAATATTTAGTGGAATTAAATTTAATATTAAATCATTAAAATTTGATTTAAAAAAATTACATCCTGGAAGTGGTTTAAAAAGAATTTTTTCTTCTCAAACATTTAGAGAATTTCTTAAAGTTTTACTTAAATTGTTTTTAGTTATTATTATATCTTTATGGTACTTATGGTTATCATTTTCTAAAATATTATTTTTAATTTATCAAAATTATTTATCTGCTGTATTAGACGGTTTTAATATTATTGGTACTTGTTATTTTTTAATTATATTAGGTGTAATACCAATGGTTATATTTGATATTTTGTGGCAAGAATTTAATTATTACAAAACATTAAAAATGACTCGTGGAGAAATAAAAGAAGAATCTAAAGAACAAGAAGGACATCCAAATATAAAAATGCGGATTCGGCGAGAAATGAAAGCTGTAATTCGTAGAAGAATGATAAAAAATATCCCTAAAGCAGATGTAATCATAACTAATCCTATACATTATTCTGTTGCTCTTCAATATGATGAAAAAAAAATGAATGCACCTAAAGTTATAGCTAAAGGTGTAGGTGAAATGGCTATAAAAATAAAAAATATAGCTTTAAAACATAATATTTCTATAATTTCTTCACCATTGTTAGCTCGTTCATTATACCGTTATTCCGAAATAGGACAATATATTCCTGGTGCTCTTTACAAAGCTGTGGCAGAAGTTTTAGCATGGGTTTGGAAAGTACGAAAATGGAAAAAAGAAGGTGGTGTCTTTCCTGAAAAACCTAATAATATATTGATTCCATCAGAATTAAATATGACAGGAGATTATAATAATCATGATTAATTTTGCTTCTTTTTTTCGTATTTTTAAACACTTAAAAACTATTGAATGGCAAATATTTGCTGGTCCAATACTTATCTTAATGATTTTATCAATGATGGTTGTACCATTAGCGCCTTTTTTTTTAGATATTTTTTTTACTTTTAATATTGCATTATCTATAATTATTTTACTTGTATCTATGTTTACACGTAAAACATTAGATTTTATTGCATTTCCAACAATTTTATTGTTTTCTACATTATTGCGTTTAGCCTTAAATGTAGCTTCTACTCGTATTATTTTTTTAAAGGGTCATATGGGGACCAATTCAGCAGGAAGAGTAATTGAATCTTTTGGTCATTTTTTAGTAGGTGGGAATTTTGCTATTGGTATAGTAGTATTTATAATATTAGTTATTATTAATTTTATTGTCATTACTAAGGGAGCTAGTCGTATTGCTGAAGTTGGTGCGCGATTTATATTAGATGCAATGCCTGGTAAACAAATGGCCATTGATGCTGATTTAAATGCAGGTTTGATTGGTGAAGAACAAGCTAAAAAACGTCGAATCAAAATAACACAGGAAGCTGATTTTTATGGTTCTATGGATGGTGCTAGTAAATTTGTACGTGGAGATGCTATTGCTGGTATTTTAATTATGATTATTAATATATTTGGAGGTTTAATTATTGGTTTAATACAACATAATATGTTGTTGGATAAAGCTATAGAAGTTTATACATTATTAACTATTGGTGATGGTTTAGTTGCCCAAATTCCTGCTTTAGTAATTTCCACTGCAGCTGGTGTAATTGTAACACGAGTCAGTAGCAATCAGAATGTTGGCGAGCAAATGGTGAGTCAATTATTTTATAATCCTCAAGTTATTTTATTAAGTGCGATGGTTTTAGGTACTCTTGGTTTAGTTCCTGGAATGCCAAATATGATATTCCTAGTATTCACAGTTTTATTATTGATTCTTTCTTGGTGGTTATATGAAAAAAAATATAGTTTAGAAAGTGATTTTTTAGATTCCAACACAAAATATAAATTAATACATGATTCTATTGCAGAAGCATCATGGAATGATGTGGAATTGGAAGATCCGCTTAAAATAGAAATTGGTTATAAACTTACACCGATGGTTGATGTAAATCAAAAAAGTAATTTGTTAGATCGAATTCGTATAGTACGTAAAAAAATTGCTCAAGAAATTGGTTTTTTACCTCCATTAGTACATATTAAAAATAATATGAATTTATCAGGCAATACTTATCGTATATTTATTAAAGGCGTAGAAGTAGGCCAAGGAAAATGTTTTTATGGTCGTTATATGGCTATTAATTCAGGTAGAGAAACAGAATCTTTACCGTTTGAAAAAGTATATGAACCTACTTTTGGTTTATCTGGTTATTGGATTGATGAATCATTTAAAAATGAAGCACAAAAAAAAGGTTATTCTGTTATAGAATCTAGTGTTTTAATTTCTACGCATTTAAACTTTTTAATTTCTAATCATATTGATGAATTATTTGGTCGTCAGGAAGCTCAACAATTATTAGATTATATTAGTAAAGAAATGCCAAAGTTGACTGAAGATTTAGTTCCTAATATAATTAATTTAACTATCTTACATAAAGTTCTGAAAAATTTATTATTAGAAAATGTTCCAATACGTGATATGAGAACTATTTTAGAAACATTATCAGAACATGCAGATATGCAAAAAAATCCAAATGAATTAACTAGTATTGTTCGAATAGCATTAAGAAAAATTATTATACAAAAGCTGTTTAATAAAAAAGATATTATTGAAGTAATGGGGCTAGAATCAAATTTAGAAAAATTATTATTAAATAGTATGAAATCATCAGGTACAGATAATCTAGAACCTACTTTATCTGAAAATTTACTAATAAAAACAAAAGAAGCTATAAAGAAACAACTCTTAATAGGTTCTCCTCTTGTATTATTAGTTAGTCATCCTTTAAGATATTTTTTATCAAAATTTTTACGACACAGCTTTCCAGAATTAACTGTTTTATCTCAATTTGAAATAATAGATGTAAACAAAATAAAAATGACAAATGTTATAGGTGCTTAATAAAATATAGTTATTTTTTTTATGCAGATGGGTGTGGTGGTAAGTAGTGCATTTTAGTACTACATTATTTCCTCACCTTACTGTTTTATAATAATGATATTTTTACATTTTTTTAACTATTTTTATACCTAATATATTGAGTCCTTTCTTTAATGTTTTTGCTGTTAAAATAGATAATTTCAATCTGCTTTTATAAATTTTAATTTTTTTTGAAAATAATATAGAATAGTTTTCATAAAAATGAGAAAAGATTGTTGCAAGTTGATAAAGATATTTACATAAGAGATGAGGTGTACCTTTTTCAGAAATTAATATAATTATTTCTTCAAATTCTAATATTTTTAAAGCTAAAATAATTTCAATTTCTTGTTGTAAAATAATTTTTCCTTTCAGCTGGTGAATAGGAATAATAGATTTTTTTATAATAGAAGAAATTCTGGTATAAGCATATTGTATGTATGGCGCTGTATTTCCTTCAAAACTTAACATTTCATCCCAATTGAAAATATAATTAGTATGTCTATTTTTTGATAAATCAAAATATTTTACTGAACTAACGCCTATAATTTTTGCTAGTGGAATTAATTTTTTTTTAGATATATTAGGTTGTTTCTTTTTAATTAAAAATATAGCTCTTTCTATAGATTCATCTAAAAGTTCTGCAAGTTTAATAGTATTACCATCTCGAGTTTTAAAAGGACGTTTATTTTTTGCTAACATCATTCCAAACATATGATGTTCTAATAATAAATTTTTAGGTATATAATTAGCCTTTTTTGCAATTATCCATGCTTGTATTAAATGTTGACTTTGACGAGCGTCAGTATAATATATAATACGATCAGCACATAATTTTTCATATCTATATTTAAAACATGCAATATCAGTAGTAGAATATAAAAATCCTTTATCTTTTTTCTGTATGACAACACCCATAGATTCTCCAGATCGGTTTTTGAATTCTTCTAGAAAAACTATAGTTGCTCCATTTTTTTCAATAGCTATTTTTTTCTTTTTAAGATCTTTAACAATATTAGGTAGCATTTTATTATATAAACTTTCTCCGACAGTATGAATATTTTTTAAAGTGACATTTAATCTTTTATATATCTTATAATTTTCGATCATTGTAATTGATACAATTTTTTTCCAGATAGAACAACAATGTTTATCTCCATTTTGTAGTTTTACTACATATTTTCTAGATTTTTCTGCAAATAATTGATTAGTATCATATGTTTTTTTTGCTTCACAATAATATTTTTCTAATTTTTTAAGAGATAAGTTGCAATTATAGAACAGATTTTTTTTTTCTAAATATGCAATTAACATGCCGAATTGAGTACCCCAATCACCAATATGATTCGCTCGAATGACATTATGACCTAAAAAATCTAATACTCTTGCTGTCACATCTCCAATTATTGTAGATCTCAAATGACCAATATGCATCTCTTTTGCAATATTTGGTGAAGAATAATCTATGACAATATTTTTTGAAATTACGCGATTAATACCTAGACGAGACGAAATAAAAATTTTTTCTAATTGTTTAGAAATCCAGTGACGACGAAGAAATATATTAATAAAACCTGGTTTAGAAAATGTCATTTCTTTATAAATATTTTTTTTGTTAATATTTAATATAATTTTTTGAGATAATTCATATACATCTAATTTTAATATATTAGCTATTTTTATTAAATTGTTAAGTTGATAATGACCGCGTTTTATTTGTTTATTAGGTATAATGATAGGTTTACAATTATTTATATAACCAATATGAATCAAAGCATTTTCGATATCTTTTTTTATTATATATTTTACATTCATTTTAAAAACCTTTATAAGATTATATTTTGAAATACCTTTTAAAAGAATGGAAGATAGTTTTATACAAATTTATTGCATTAAAGATCTAATCTTAATGTAAGATATTATGTATGTTTTTTAGATATATTTAAAATTTTAAATAAATTTATATTTTTATTTTATACTAAATTTATAAAGAATATTTCAAGAAAAATAAAAATTAAAAATTTTGTATAAAAGAGTTGACAATATAATAAAAAAAATGTAATCTCTTAACCTGTAGCTTTGATATAAAAATTTTAAAACGCTCTTTAAAAATATATTAGATAATCTGTGTGGGCACAGACAATTAAGTACAAAATTTATTTTTGTTATTTAAAAAATTTCTTAAAGATTTTTCTTTAAGAAAAGATTTTCAATTGAAGAGTTTGATCATGGCTCAGATTGAACGCTGGCGGCAAGCCTAACACATGCAAGTCGAGCGGCAGCGAAAGAAAGCTTGCTTTCTTGTCGGCAAGCGGCAAACGGGTGAGTAATATCTGGGGATCTGCCCAGAAGAGGGGGATAACTACTAGAAATGGTAGCTAATACCGCATAATGTTGAAAAACTAAAGTGGGGGACCTTTTTTAAATAAAAGGCCTCATGCTTCTGGATGAACCCAGACGAGATTAGCTTGTTGGTAGGGTAATAGCCTACCAAGGCGACGATCTCTAGCTGGTCTGAGAGGATAACCAGCCACACTGGAACTGAGACACGGTCCAGACTCCTACGGGAGGCAGCAGTGGGGAATATTGCACAATGGGCGAAAGCCTGATGCAGCTATGCCGCGTGTATGAAGAAGGCCTTAGGGTTGTAAAGTACTTTCAGCAGGGAGGAAAAAAATAAAACTAATAATTTTATTTCGTGACGTTACCTGAAGAAGAAGCACCGGCTAACTCCGTGCCAGCAGCCGCGGTAATACGGAGGGTGCAAGCGTTAATCAGAATTACTGGGCGTAAAGAGCTCGTAGGTGGTTTTTTAAGTCAGATGTGAAATCCCTAGGCTTAACCTAGGAACTGCATTTGAAACTGAAAAACTAGAGTATCGTAGAGGGAGGTAGAATTCTAGGTGTAGCGGTGAAATGCGTAGATATCTGGAGGAATACCTGTGGCGAAAGCGGCCTCCTAAACGAATACTGACACTGAGGTGCGAAAGCGTGGGGAGCAAACAGGATTAGATACCCTGGTAGTCCATGCCGTAAACGATGTCGACTTGGAGGTTGTTTCCAAGAGAAGTGACTTCCGAAGCTAACGCATTAAGTCGACCGCCTGGGGAGTACGGCCGCAAGGCTAAAACTCAAATGAATTGACGGGGGCCCGCACAAGCGGTGGAGCATGTGGTTTAATTCGATGCAACGCGAAAAACCTTACCTGGTCTTGACATCCACAGAATTTTTTAGAAATAAAAAAGTGCCTTCGGGAACTGTGAGACAGGTGCTGCATGGCTGTCGTCAGCTCGTGTTGTGAAATGTTGGGTTAAGTCCCGCAACGAGCGCAACCCTTATCCTCTGTTGCCAGCGGTTTGGCCGGGAACTCAGAGGAGACTGCCGGTTATAAACCGGAGGAAGGTGGGGACGACGTCAAGTCATCATGGCCCTTACGACCAGGGCTACACACGTGCTACAATGGTTTATACAAAGAGAAGCAACTCTGTAAAGATAAGCAAACCTCATAAAGTAAATCGTAGTCCGGACTGGAGTCTGCAACTCGACTCCACGAAGTCGGAATCGCTAGTAATCGTGGATCAGAATGCCACGGTGAATACGTTCCCGGGCCTTGTACACACCGCCCGTCACACCATGGGAGTGGGTTGCAAAAGAAGCAGGTATCCTAACCTGTTAAAAGGAAGGCGCCTACCACTTTGTGATTCATGACTGGGGTGAAGTCGTAACAAGGTAACCGTAGGGGAACCTGCGGTTGGATCACCTCCTTAAAAATATATACTTTTTTGAAAGTGCCCACACAAATTATCTAATAAAACATTAGCAGGCTTGTAGCTCAGATGGTTAGAGCGCACCCCTGATAAGGGTGAGGTCGGTGGTTCAATTCCACTCAGGCCTACCATATAATATTATCTGGGGCTATAGCTCAGCTGGGAGAGCGCCTGCCTTGCACGCAGGAGGTCAGCGGTTCAATCCCGCTTAGCTCCAAAAATATCTTTTTTCATACGTAAATTCATAAAAACTTTAAAAGAAGTAGTATTTTTAGATAAACCTATATTTTTTTTTAAATTATGTTCATCTGTCCTAAAAAATAAATTAATTTTTTTTTCAAATATTAAATAAGATGGCAAACTAGATTTGCCTATATTTAATAAATTTTTAATTTTTTTAAAATAAAATCTAATTATTTTATCATGTGGTAAAATAAACATAGAAAATTTTAAATTCAATAAAGTATATTCGTGTGCACAACATAAAATTGTATAATCAGGAAGGCGTGAAAGAAATTGTATAGAATAATACATGTCTAAATATTGATTTTTATGAACACTTCCGCATCCTCCAGAAAAAATAGTATCTCCACAAAAAAGATATGGAGGACTATAATAAGAAATATGACCTGAAGTATGACCAGGAGTAAAAAAAATATAAAATATTCTATTCAAAATAACAATCTTATCTCCCTGTCTTAAGATTTTATCAACATAATTTTGTTTAGTTTCATCAGGACCAAAAACAGTTATTTTAGGATAATATTCAATAATTTTTTTAACACCTGATACATGATCTGCATGATTATGAGTCAATAAAATTGCTTGAGGAATCCATTTTTTTTGATCTATTTCTTTTATAATTTCATTCGCACATCCAGGATCTATAATAATACAAAAATTATTGGAGTTTACAAGAATCCATATATAGTTATCAAGTAATACCGGTATTTTTTTTAAAAAAAGCATATTTTTCTCATAAATTGATTGAAATTAAACTTCACTAATTAATAGTATTTTTTAAAAGATATAATTTTCGTAATAATTATCGTTAATAGAAGGATTTTTAGCAGATTTTCGTGCTATTAAATCACATCTTTCATTTTCCCAATGACCAACATGAGCTTTAATCCAAAACCATTCTACTGAATGTCTTTTTAAGGCATTATTAATTCGTAACCATAAATCTATATTTTTCACACTTGTTTTTTTGCTAGTTTTCCATTTTTGTTTTTTCCATGTTGGCATCCAATCAATAACACCTTTTTTTACATATAAACTATCTGTTGTAATTTTTACAAAACAGGGTTGTTTAAGAATTTCTAATCCTGATATAACGGCCATTAATTCCATACGATTATTTGTAGTTAAATAAAATCCTCGAGTTAGAATTTTTTCATTTAATTTATAACGTAATATTACAGCATATCCACCTGCTCCAGGATTTCCTAAACAAGAACCATCTGTAAACATTTTAACTATTTTTAACATAATATAGTTATTCCGAAATTATTAAATTATCTTTAAAACTTCAACAATAAAAAAAAATATGAATACAAAAAGAATTATTATATTAGATACAGAGACAACAGGTATAAATAAAATAAATCTTCCTCATATTAATCATAGAATTATAGAGATTGGGGCTGTAGAAATTATTAATCGTCGCTTTACGGGAAATAATTTTCATGTTTATATCCAACCAGATAGACAAATTGAATCTGAAGCATTAAAAGTTCATGGTATTACTAATAATTTTTTAAAAGATAAACCTTTTTTTAAAGATATTGTTGATAAATTTTTAAAATATATTAAAAATTCTATATTAGTCATTCATAATGCTCCATTTGATGTAGGTTTTATAAATCAAGAATTAAAAATATTAAATCAAAATATTCAAAAAATTGATACATTATGTTCTATAGTTGATACATTAAAAATTGCTAGAAAATTGTTTCCTGGAAAAAAAAATACATTAGATGCATTATGTACAAGATATAAAATTAATAAATCTCATCGAAATCTACATAGTGCTATAGTAGATGCTTACCTGTTAGGTAAATTATATCTTTTAATGACAGGTGGTCAAGAGTCTATGTGTTTTGATGGTATAGTTAATAATCAAAAAATATCTCAAACATTTAAAAAATTTATTCGACCTGATAATATTTCTTTAAAAATATTATATGCTAAAAAACAAGAAATTGATTTACATATAAAATATTTGAAACATATGCAAAATAAAAATTTGTGCTTATGGAAATATTTTTTTTTATAAATACAAAAAAGATTATTGACTGATTTTTTTTAAATATGTACAATATAAATAATAATTACTAGGTGCGGTAGTTCAGTTGGTTAGAATACCGGCCTGTCACGCCGGGGGTCACGGGTTCGAACCCCGTCCGCACCGAATATAAAGTTTGATAATTAAAATGATTTTAAAAATAAACTAAAAATAAATTATGTATAAAAAAATAATTTTTTCTGAATTAAATTCAGCTTTAAAAGTTTTAAAAACATTTTTAAAAGATGATAATCAAATAAATAATATTCAAAAATCAGCTATTTTAATTTCTCATGCATTTAAAAATGGTAAAAAAGTAATATCTTGTGGAAACGGAGGTTCTCACTGTGATTCATTACATTTTTCAGAAGAGTTAACAAGCGTATATCGAGAAAAAAGATGTGGATATCCTGCAATATCTATTTCAGACAGTAGTTATATTTCTGCAGTAGGAAATGATTTTGGATATGATCAAATATTTTCACGATATATAGAAAGTATTGGATGTGAAGGTGATGTATTACTAGCCATTTCAACCTCTGGAAACTCTACAAACGTTATTAAAGCAATAATAGAAGCTAAAAAAAGAAAAATAAAAGTAATTACTTTAACAGGTAATAACGGTGGAAAAATAAATAAATTATCTGATATAGATATTTGTGTTCCTTATTATGGTTATGCAGATCGAATACAAGAAATGCATATTAAAATTATTCATATATTAATATTAATTATTGAAAAAGAAATGAAAATTAATCCGTAATCATTTGATATATTTTTATAAACATATCAAAATTTTATCATTATTTTAAGTAATTTCCACTTTTTAATAAATGCTATTTTATAGTTTCGGAATGTCTTTTTATGAGTGAGAAATATATTGTCACTTGGGATATGCTGCAAATCTATACAAGAAAGTTAGCTATTCGATTATTAGAAAAAATTAATTTTTATAATGGGATAATTGCCGTAAGTCGAGGAGGTCTTGTTCCATCGGCTTTATTAGCCAGAGAATTAGGCATTCGATATGTTGATACTGTGTGTGTTGAAAGTTACAATCATAATTGTTTAAAGAAAAAAAGAAAAATAATTAAACAAGCTGAAGGTAATGGAGAAAAAATTATTGTGATAGATGATTTAGCAGATACTGGTGGAACAGCAAAAATTATTCGTAATTTATATCCAAAAGCGTATTTTGTAACTATTTTTGCAAAACCTATGGGCCGACTATTAGTTGACGATTATATTATAGACATTCCTCAAAATATATGGATTGAACAACCATGGGATATGTCAATATCTTATGTCCCTCCGATTATTTCAAAAATATAAAATCAAGTTAATATCTTAAAAAATATCATATTTCCTAAATTTTTTCTATATTTTTATTTTTAACAATAAAAATTGTTACATGTTAAATTAAAAGGATACTTTTATGATAAATAAAAAAGAAAAAACAATACACAATGAACACAATGAACAC